>JBIHZP010000036.1:0-9035 GCA_044231315.1 Daejeonella sp.
GTTCCAGGCTCACCGATAGACTGTGCGGCAATTACACCAACAGCCTCACCCATCTGCACACGTTTACCTGTTGCAAGGTTACGTCCGTAGCAAAGAGCACAAACACCACGCTTGCTTTCGCAAGTAAGAACGGAACGAATTTCGATTCCCTCCAGTGGTGAATTCTCAATTTTAAGAGCAACATCCTCTTCAATATCTTCACCGGCAGAAACTAATAATTCATTAGTTAGTGGATCATATACATCATGTAAGCTTGTTCTACCTAAAATTCGATCATATAAAGGTTCAATAACATCTTCATTATCTTTCAATGCAGTTGTATAAATTCCTCTTAATGTTCCACAATCTGGCTCACCCACAATCATATCTTGGGCAACATCATGCAAACGACGAGTTAAGTAACCTGCATCGGCAGTCTTTAAGGCCGTATCAGCCAAACCTTTACGAGCACCGTGGGTAGAGATAAAGTACTCTAATACCGACAGACCCTCTTTAAAGTTTGATAAGATAGGATTTTCAATAATCTCACCACCTGATCCTGATTTCTGAGGCTTAGCCATCAAACCACGCATACCGCATAGCTGACGAATCTGCTCCTTAGAACCACGAGCTCCAGAGTCTAGCATCATATAAACCGAGTTAAAGCCTTGATTATCGCTAGAAAGCTGATTCATCACATTGGCAGTAAGGCGGTTATTGATACGAGTCCAGATATCAATAATTTGATTGTAACGTTCGTTGTTGGTAATGAAACCCATGTTATAGTTATTCATTACTTCTTCAACTTCCTTCGTTGCTTGTTCGATTAGGTGTGACTTTTCAGCAGGAATGTTAAGATCCTGAAGATTAAAGGAAAGACCACCTTGGAATGCCATTTGGAAACCTAATTCCTTGATATCATCAAGAAACTGTGCTGCACGAGCCATTCCCGTATTTTTTACCACATCACCAATAATATCACGAAGTGATTTCTTGGTAAGTAATTCATTGATATATCCAACTTCTACTGGAACTCTTTGATTAAATAGAACACGTCCAACAGTAGTTTCAATAATTTTATTTACGATACTTCCATCCTTTTCTTTCACAAAGGCTTTAACCTTAATGAATGCATGAAGGTCGATTTTACGCTCATTGTAAGCGATAATAACCTCTTCTGGAGAATAAAAAGTTTGATCCTGCCCTAATACCACACGACCTTCATCAGTTCTACGGCCTTTAGTAATATAGTAAAGACCTAAAACCATATCCTGTGAAGGTACAGTGATTGGAGTACCATTTGCAGGGTTTAGAATGTTGTGTGAAGCAAGCATTAACATTTGGGCTTCCAAAATTGCAGCATTACCAAGTGGTAAATGCACTGCCATCTGGTCACCGTCAAAATCCGCGTTGAATGCTGTACAAACTAATGGATGTAATTGAATGGCTTTACCTTCAACCAATTTGGGTTGGAAAGATTGTATACCTAAACGGTGCAATGTTGGAGCACGGTTTAACAATACTGGGTGACCTTTCAATACATTTTCAAGAATATCCCAAACAATTGGATCCTTGCGATCTACGATCTTTTTAGCAGACTTTACAGTTTTAACCACTCCTCTTTCGATCATTTTACGAATGATGAACGGTTTAAAAAGCTCGGCTGCCATATCTTTCGGTAAACCGCACTCATGCAATTTCAAGTTCGGCCCAACAACAATTACTGAACGTGCTGAATAATCCACACGTTTTCCTAATAAGTTTTGGCGGAAACGACCTTGTTTTCCTTTCAGAATATCTGAAAGAGATTTAAGCGCACGGTTACCTTCTGTTTTTACTGCATTTACTTTACGTGAATTGTCGAATAATGAATCCACAGACTCTTGAAGCATACGTTTTTCATTACGTAGAATAACTTCTGGAGCTTTGATTTCAATCAAACGCTTCAAACGATTATTACGAATGATTACACGACGGTAAAGATCATTTAAATCTGAAGTAGCAAAACGACCACCTTCCAATGGAACTAATGGACGCAATTCTGGCGGAATAACTGGAACGATTTTAACAATCATCCACTCCGGACTATTCTCAATTCTAGTGTTAGCACCACGGAAAGCCTCAACAACTTGAAGACGCTTTAAAGCCTCCGTTTTACGTTGCTGTGAAGTTTCAGTTGCTGCCTGATGACGAAGGTCATAAGACTGCTGATCAAGATCTAAGCGACCTAATAAATCCTGAAGTGCTTCAGCACCCATCTTAGCGATGAATTTCTCAGGATCTTTATCATCAAGATATTGATTTTCCTTTGGTAAGGTATCTAGGATATCCAAATATTCTTCCTCCGTAAGGAAGTCCATTTTTTGAATTCCATCGGCCTCTTTCAGTCCCGCTTGAATTACTACATAACGTTCGTAGTAAATAATTAAATCAAGTTTTTTAGTAGGTAAACCTAATAAATAACCGATTTTGTTTGGTAATGAACGGAAATACCAGATGTGTGCAACAGGAACCACAAGATTAATGTGCCCCATACGCTCACGACGCACTTTCTTTTCAGTTACTTCAACACCACAACGATCGCAGACAATACCTTTATAACGAATACGCTTATATTTTCCACAGTGACATTCGTAATCCTTCACAGGACCGAAAATGCGTTCGCAGAATAAGCCATCACGCTCAGGTTTGTAAGTCCGGTAGTTGATAGTTTCCGGCTTTAACACTTCACCACTTGAACGCTCCAAAATAGATTCTGGAGAAGCCAAGCTAATGGTTATCGAAGTGAAATTACTTTTTATTTTATTATCTTTCTTGTAAGACATAGCTCTTTATAAGTTTAAAGCGGAAAGCTGAAAGTTGAAAGCTTTGGCGATGTTTTTCGCTTTTTGCTTTTTGCTTTCGGCTTTCTGCTTAATTAGTCTAATGTGATATCCAAACCTAAACCTCTTAATTCATGAACCAATACATTGAATGATTCCGGAACTGATGGAGTTGGAAGGTTTTCACCTTTAACAATTGCTTCGTAGGTTTTTGCACGTCCTACCACATCATCAGACTTAACAGTAAGTATTTCCTGAAGAATATTAGCAGCACCGAATGCCTCTAATGCCCAAACCTCCATCTCACCGAAACGCTGACCACCAAACTGGGCTTTACCACCCAATGGTTGTTGTGTAATCAATGAATATGGTCCGATTGAACGTGCGTGCATCTTATCATCAACCATGTGACCTAATTTCAACATGTAGATAATACCTACTGTTGTCTGTTGGTCAAAACGATCTCCGGTTAAGCCATTGTATAAATAAGTTCTTCCAGATTTAGGAATTCCTGCTTTATCAACCCATTCTTCAACCTCATCATGCGATGCACCATCGAAAATTGGAGTCGCGAACTTCATTCCAAGTTCTTTACCAGCCCATCCTAAAACGGTCTCATAAATCTGTCCAAGGTTCATACGTGATGGTACCCCTAGTGGGTTTAATACGATATCTACCGGCGTTCCGTCTTCAAGGAATGGCATGTCTTCGTCGCGAACGATTCTAGCTACAATACCCTTGTTACCGTGACGACCAGCCATCTTATCCCCTACTTTAAGCTTACGTTTTTTAGCTACATAAACTTTAGCCATTTGAACAATTCCTGATGGAAGTTCATCACCTACGCTGATTGCGAACTTATCACGTTTGTATGCTCCAAGCTCTTCGTTCAACTTAATGTTGTAGTTGTGAAGAGTTTGTTTGATTAATTCATTTTTATCCTCATCGGTTGTCCACTTTGTAGGATTAACATTTGCATATTCAAGCTCAATTAAAATCTTTTGGGTGAATTTTACACCTTTTGCGACTAATAGCTCTTTGTATACATTGAAAACACCTTGTGATGTTTTACCATTCACAATCACGAACAGTTTCTCAATTAAGGTTTCTTTTAATTCCTTAACCGCCTTATTATGCTTAGCGTCTAACTTCTCAATAAGAGCTTTCTCTTCTTGTTTCGTTGTTTTCTTAGCACGTGAAAATAATTTAGTGTCAATAACCACTCCATGAATTGATGGCGGTGTTTTTAGAGAAGCATCCTTCACATCACCTGCTTTGTCACCAAAGATGGCACGTAAAAGTTTTTCTTCAGGTGAAGGATCAGACTCACCCTTAGGAGTGATTTTACCGATCAAAATATCACCTTCTTTAATCTCAGCTCCAACACGGATAATTCCGTTTTCATCAAGATCTTTAGTAGCTTCTTCAGAAACGTTTGGAATATCTGGAGTCAATTCTTCCTCTCCACGTTTGGTGTCACGAACTTCTAATTCAAATTCTTCAATGTGTAAAGAAGTGAAAATATCCTGTGAAACAACACGTTCAGAGATTACAATCGCATCCTCAAAGTTAAATCCTTGCCAAGGCATGAATGCAACCTTCAGGTTTCTTCCTAGTGCTAATTCTCCATTTTGAGTAGCATAACCTTCGCAAAGAACCTGACCTTTTTCAACTTTCTGACCTTTCTTAACGATTGGCTTAAGGTTGATACAAGTACTTTGGTTAGTTTTCTTAAACTTAATTAAGCGGTAAGATTTAACCTCTCCTTCAAAAGATACAAGAACATCGTCTTCATTTCTTTCGTAACGGATACGGATTTCATTAGCATCTACATATTCAACAACACCTTTACCTTCTGCATTAATAAGAGTACGTGAATCACGCGCAACACGACCTTCAAGACCGGTTCCAACAATTGGCGCTTCAGGGCGTAACAATGGTACAGCCTGACGTTGCATGTTAGATCCCATCAAAGCACGGTTAGCATCATCATGCTCCAAGAAAGGAATCAATGATGCAGCGATAGAGGTGATTTGGTTTGGAGCAATGTCCATTAAATCTAATTTCTTAGGTTCAATTACTGGAAAATCACCTTCATAACGAGCTTTTACACTTGGAGTTTGAAAATTACCATTATCATCATAAACAGCATTTGCCTGCCCGATTGTTTTACCTTCTTCATCTTCTGCAGAAAGGTAAATTACAGACTCTTCAACAACCACACGACCATTTTCAACCTTACGGTAAGGAGTTTCAATGAATCCAAGATTATTAATCTTAGCGTGTACACAAAGGGATGATATCAAACCAATATTTGGTCCCTCTGGCGTTTCAATAGTACATAAACGACCGTAGTGAGTATAGTGAACGTCACGAACCTCAAAACCTGCACGTTCACGAGAAAGTCCACCAGGGCCTAATGCTGAAAGACGACGCTTGTGCGTAATCTCTGCAAGAGGATTGGTTTGGTCCATGAACTGTGACAACTGATTTGTTCCAAAGAACGAGTTTATCACAGAAGAAAGTGTACGGGCATTAATAAGATCTGTAGGAGTAAATACTTCATTATCACGAATATTCATTCTTTCACGAATGGTACGAGCCATACGTGCCAGACCAACACCAAACTGCGCATACAATTGTTCACCAACTGTACGAACACGACGGTTTGATAAGTGATCAATATCATCCACCTCAGCTTTGGAATTGATCAATTTGATCAAATACTTAACGATGGCAATAATATCTTGTTTTGTTAAAACTTTTGTCTCAACAGGCGTAGCTAATTTTAGCTTACGATTTATTCTGTAACGACCTACATCACCAAGATCATAACGCTTATCAGAGAAAAACAGACGGTCAATGATACCACGAGCTGTTTCTTCATCAGGTGGTTCAGCATTACGTAATTGACGATAGATATGCTCTACCGCTTCTTTTTCTGAGTTAGATGTATCTTTTTGTAGGGTATTGTATATAATGGTATAATCACCGCTGTTCACAGCATCCTCTTTGGTAAGGATGATGGTTTTAACACCAGCTTCGATGATCATATCGATATGTTCGTCTTCTAAAACGGTTTCACGTTCCATAATGATCTCATTACGATCAATAGAAACTACTTCACCGGTATCTTCATCAACAAAATCTTCGACCCATTTCTTGAGCACTCTTGCTGCAAGCTTGCGTCCAACTGCTTTTTTCAAGCCAGATTTGCTAACTTTAACTTCATCCGCTAATTCGAATAATTCCAGAATATCCTTGTCAGAATCGTAACCTATTGCACGTAACAAAGTGGTAACAGGGAACTTTTTCTTACGATCGATGTAGGCATACATGACGTTATTTACGTCTGTAGCAAACTCAATCCAAGACCCTTTGAATGGAATTACACGAGCAGAATACAATTTGGTTCCATTTGTGTGACGGCTCTGGCCGAAAAACACACCTGGTGAACGATGTAATTGAGAAACAATTACACGCTCAGCACCATTGATTACAAAAGTTCCTTTAGGAGTCATATAAGGGATAGTTCCCAAATAAACATCCTGAACTATTGTTTCAAAATCTTCGTGTTCTGCATCATTACAAGACAAGCGAAGCTTGGCTTTTAATGGAACGCTGTAAGTTAATCCACGTTCAATACATTCATGTATATCATAACGTGGGGGATCAATGAAATAATCAAGAAATTCTAAAACGAATATGTTTCTTGAGTCAGAGATCGGAAAGTTTTCAGAGAAAACTTTAAACAAACCTTCTTGATGACGGTTGTCGGAAGTAGTTTCAAGCTGAAAAAATTCCCTGAAAGATTGCAGTTGAACATCCAGAAAATCAGGATAATCCATCACATGCTTACTGGTAGCAAAATTTACTCTTTCGTTGTGCTTAATTTTGTTTGCCAAGGGATTGAGAATTTAGTTTAGTAAATAAACTTCGACCTTTTACGCCAAAAAATTGGCAATGTAGGTCATACATTTAAATGGGTATTATACAAATGGAAATAGACCCCGACGAAAATCGGGGTCTAAACCATAATTTATGAGTTAAGGATTACTTAATCTCAACAGTAGCTCCAGCTTCTTCTAACTGCTTTTTCAAAGCCTCAGCTTCAGCTTTGTCAACACCAGTTTTAACTTCTTTTGGTGCTCCATCAACTAAATCCTTAGCTTCTTTCAAACCTAGGCCAGTAAGATCTTTTACAAGCTTAACTACACCTAATTTTGAACCACCAGCTTCTTTCAAGATTACATCAAAAGATGTCTGCTCAGCTGCTGCTGCTGGTGCATCACCACCACCTACTGCTGCTACAGCTACTGCTGCTGCTGCAGGCTCAATACCATACTCATCCTTAAGAATTTGAGCTAATTCGTTAACTTCTTTAACTGTTAAGTTTACTAATTGCTCAGCAAACGATTTTAAATCTGCCATTTTATTTTAATTTTAAAATTTCAATACTTTAATAATTTATTCGAACTTTTAGGTGCCCGTTAACCTCTTTCTTGTAATGTTTTAACAATTCCTGCTAATTTGTTTTTGCCAGACTGTAAGCCTGAAATAACATTTTTAGCTGGAGATTGTAGCAATGCAATAATATCTGCTACTAATTGTTCCTTAGATTTAAGGTTCACTAGAGCATCTAATTGATTGTCACCAATGAATACTGAAGAATCAATATATGCTGCTTTCAGTACAGGCTTATCACCAGTTCTTCTCAATTGTTTGATCAACTTTGCCGGAGCATTAGCTGTCTTTGAGAATAAAATAGATGAAGAACCTTTAAGTACATCAAACATTTCACTAAAATCACCTTCAGAGGCTTCCATAGCCTTTCTGATAAGCTTGTTTTTAGCAACTTGCATTTTGATACCATTCTCGAAACATTTGCGGCGAATATCATTTACTTTTGCTACAGACAGGTTTGCAGTGTCGGTAATATAAAAATTACCATACTCAGCAATCGTCTCTGTTAAAGCAAGAACAACTTCGTGTTTTTCTTCTTTTCTCATGATTAGATTCCCGCTACTGATTTAGTTTCAATTTCGATTCCCGGACTCATTGTTGAAGAGATATGAATACTCTTGAAATAAGTTCCTTTTGCTGCTGATGGTTTTAGTTTTGAAATGGTTTGAATTACTTCAAGTGCATTCTCATAAATTTTATCAGCATCAAATGATACCTTTCCGATCGAAGTATGGATGATTCCTGTTTTGTCAACTTTGAAATCAATTTTACCACCTTTAACATCAGTAACTGCTTTACCCACATCTTGGGTAACAGTTCCCGACTTAGGATTTGGCATGAGGTTACGCGGACCTAAAACTCGGCCGAGTTTACCTACTTTAGCCATCACACTAGGCATGGTAATAATGATATCAACGTCAGTCCATCCACCTTCTATTTTGGCAATATATTCATCTAAACCAACAAAATCTGCACCTGCTGCTAAAGCCTCTGCTTCCTTATCGGGAGTACAAAGTACCAAAACGCGGACAGTTTTACCGGTTCCATGAGGTAGTGTTGCAATACCTCTAACCATTTGATTCGCTTTACGTGGATCTACGCCTAAACGTACGTCCAAATCAACCGATGCATCAAATTTGCTAGTGGTAATATCCTTAACTAAAGCCGCAGCTTGAGTTAAAGTGTATGCTTTACCTTCCTCAATTTTTGAATGTGCCAATTTTTGATTTTTTGTTAATCTAGCCACTTCTTAAACTGATTTATTATAATTAATTGTTCCAGGGTGCATCACCGCTAACGGTAATTCCCATACTGCGTGCTGTTCCTGCAACCATTTTCATGGCTGAATCGACAGTAAATGCATTCAAATCGGTCATTTTATCTTTGGCTATGCTTTCAACCTGATCCCAGCTAACACTGGAAACCTTTTTACGGTTAGGCTCTGCAGAACCACTCTTTAAACCTGTAGCATCCAATAATTGGATTGCAACCGGTGGAGTTTTAATGATAAAATCAAATGACTTGTCAACATAGACAGTGATTACAACCGGTAAAACTTTACCAGGCTTATCTTGGGTACGTGCATTGAATTGCTTGCAAAACTCCATGATATTCACACCTTTTGCTCCCAATGCGGGACCAACTGGTGGAGATGGATTAGCAGCGCCGCCCTTGATCTGTAACTTTATTAAAGCACCGACTTCTTTTGCCATTTTTATTTATTTGTTTTTAACTCAATGTTCATAGTGGAAGCTAGGTAACATTTAAGGT
>JBIHZP010000194.1:0-3461 GCA_044231315.1 Daejeonella sp.
TCTTTCTCAACTTGCATATAATTCAACTCAAGAGGTGTTCTTCTTCCGAAGATTTTAACCATAACCTTAAGTTTCTTTTTCTCTTCATTTACCTCTTCAATCACACCGGTAAACCCGCTAAACGGCCCATCCATCACTTTTACATTCTCACCAACGTAATAAGGTACATTCATTGATTCACCTTGTTCGGCCATTTCATCAACCTTACCAAGAATACGGTTAACTTCTGCAGCTCTCATTGGAACAGCATTACCTCCCTTATCACCAAGAAATCCAATTACACTATTGATGCCTTTGATTACGTGTTCTAATTCACCATCTAACGCTGCCTCAACTAAGACATAACCAGGATAAAAATTGCGTTCTTTAGCAATTTTCTTTCCTTCTTTCATCTGGTAGTATTTTTCCATGGGAATCAATACTTGAGGTAATAGATGTGAAATGCCTAAACGATTCACCTCAGCCTCTAAGTATTGCTTAACCTTCTTTTCCTTGCCGCTAACAGCCCTTACTACATACCATTTTAATTGATCGCTCATAGTGCTTTAATTATGCCAGAGATTTATAAAACATCTTCAATGCATTACCAGCAGTCTCATCCATAGCTAAAATCACTAGTGAAATTATTATTGATGCTATTAATACCAATACAGCTGAATTCTGCAACTCAACCCAAGTAGGCCAAGTTACCTTCTGAGTCATTTCTGTATATGATTCTTTTAAAAATTCTACTACGTTAGCCATTTTACATTTAGCGTAAGCACGGGAACAAGGATTCGAACCCTGATCAAAGGTTTTGGAGACCTCTATTCTACCATTGAACTATTCCCGTTTATTAATTTTAATAATTCACAAATATGCTTTGTAAACTAAACCCGTGTATTATAAGAAAACATAAGTCCACAATGGGACTTATGTTATCGAATTAACCTTTATAAGAAATTGCTTATTTTACAATTTCAGTAACCTGTCCGGCACCTACAGTTCTACCACCCTCACGGATCGCAAAACGAAGTCCTTTTTCCATTGCAATTGCGTTTATCAATTTAACACTGATCGTAACGTTATCACCTGGCATAACCATTTCTACACCTTCAGCAAGAGTGATCTCACCAGTAACATCTGTTGTACGGAAGTAGAATTGCGGACGGTATTTGTTAAAGAATGGAGTGTGACGTCCACCTTCAGCTTTTGACAATACATAGATTTCAGCTTTGAAATCAGTATGAGGAGTTACAGAACCTGGCTTACAAATAACCATACCACGACGGATATCAGTCTTCTCAATACCACGTAATAAAAGTCCTACGTTATCACCAGCTTCACCTCTATCTAGTATCTTACGGAACATCTCAACACCTGTTACAACAGATTTTAAGTTTTCAGCACCCATACCTAAGATATCAACTGACTCACTTGAGTTGATTATACCTCTTTCAATACGTCCTGTTGCTACAGTACCACGACCAGTGATCGAGAATACGTCTTCAACCGGCATAAGGAAAGGAAGTTCAGTCAAACGTGGAGGAATTGGAATGTAGCTATCTACAGCATCCATTAACTCCATGATTTTACCAACCCATTTTGGATCTCCATTAAGACCTCCTAATGCAGAACCCTGAATAACAGGAATATCATCACCAGGGAACTCATAGAAACTTAATAATTCACGAATTTCCATTTCTACTAATTCTAGTAATTCTGGATCGTCAACCATATCAACTTTGTTCATGAAAACAACTAATGAAGGAACACCAACCTGACGTGCAAGAAGGATGTGTTCACGAGTTTGTGGCATCGGACCATCTGTAGCAGCTACTACGATGATAGCACCATCCATTTGAGCAGCACCTGTAACCATGTTCTTCACATAATCCGCGTGACCTGGACAGTCAACGTGAGCATAGTGACGGGTAGCGGTTGAATACTCCACGTGTGCAGTATTGATGGTGATACCTCTTTCTTTTTCTTCTGGAGCAGAGTCAATTGAATCAAATGAACGTGCTTCAGAAAAGCCTGCATCAGCTAACACCTTGGTGATTGCTGCTGTAAGTGTAGTTTTGCCGTGGTCAACGTGACCTATAGTACCGATATTTAAATGCGGCTTACTGCGGTCAAATTTTTCTTTTGCCATTTTGTTTTATACTAATTGTTAGGTTAATTTTATTATTGTTTTATTTTTAAATACAATGCTGAGCCAACGATGGGACTTGAACCCATGACCTCTTCCTTACCAAGGAAGTGCTCTACCGCTGAGCTACGTCGGCTTTTAATTTGCTCTATTTTTTCTAATGCTCTTTTACTAACAGGTTAAATAGCATTCAAAAACCTGAGCGGAAGACGAGGTTCGAACTCGCGACCTATAGCTTGGAAGGCTATCGCTCTACCAACTGAGCTACTTCCGCTTATTAATAAACATACCAGCTAATCGCTAATAAGCAAATTAGGTGTGGGGGGGGAAGGATTCGAACCTTCGAAACCGAAGTAACGGATTTACAGTCCGTCCCATTTGACCGCTCTGGAACCCCCCCAACATTTTCGAGCCTCCTATCGGGATCGAACCAATGACCTACTGATTACAAGTCAGTTGCTCTACCAGCTGAGCTAAGGAGGCGAAATATTACTAAACCTATTCTTAAAATTTAAAAGAACAAATCGCAACAGAAAAATATCCTTTTGAGATAAACCCTTCTGAAACGGAATGCAAATCTACGAAAATTTGCAGTCGTACAAAATTTTTTACAAAAAAAATTCGGCAGCTCTAAAAACTGCCGAAAAACTATCTAATTATTAGGTGTTTATGACTGAAAAAATTAAAGATTTTCATCCGTCAGACTTAACGTTTTTACATTATTTGAATGTGAGCGAATCTTTTCTTTATGTTTTTCTAATTGACGCCTCAGTGATTCCACAGCTCTATCCGTTGCCTCTTCAAAAGTTTTACATTGTTCCTTTGCAAAAAGATCATTCCCAGGAATAACCAATTTTATCTCTGCAATCTTATTTGCCTCATCATCAGTCTTCTCTAATCTGAGATAAATATCACCGCTAATTATCTGATCAAAAAACTGGTCGAGCTTATCTGCCTTCTTCTGAATAAAATCCAACAACTTAATGTCAGCTGTAAAATGGATCGATTGTACTCTGATTTTCATTTTGCCTCCTTTTTTATTAGTGAATATGGTCAATATAGTCAATTAAAAGCACTTTTAAGTATTAAAATTGTAATATTTACAAGACGCTGTTTATTAGGCTTTTGGATGTGCCTGCTTATAAACAGCCTTTAATTTTTCAACTGAATTATGGGTATAAACTTGCGTTGCCGCCAGACTTGAATGCCCTAACAATTCTTTAATGGCGTTCAGATCTGCTCCCCTATTTAATAATGTAGTTGCAAAGCTATGTCGGAGAATATGCGGACTTTTTTTATCCTGCGTTGATATAAATGATAAAATTGAATG
>JBIHZP010000151.1:0-3925 GCA_044231315.1 Daejeonella sp.
TCTTTTGGTCGATTGGGATCCGTATTTAGTGCTTCAAATTTGTCTGTACAGGATGTAATTAAAATCATTAACACACCTAATGTTAGAACTATTTTTGATGAGAATTTCATTGTTGTTTATTAAATATTTAATAAATAAATCTGATTAATATTAGAATTTGAAGGTAAGGTTAGTACCTATTGTCCGGTTTGATGGGAATTGGGCTAACTCTACCCCTGGTGTAAGAGTTCCATTATTTAGATTTCCACCCTCCGGATCAAATCCAGGGAATTTGGTGAAATTGAATAAGTCTCTACCCCATAATGCAATACTCGTTCTCTGAACCCCTATTTTTCTAAGTAATTGAGAAGGCAATGCAAATTCAAGACGTACTTCTCTTATTTTGATGAAGGATGCATCAAAAATATTGGTTTCGGCATTACTTATCTGATAATAATTGTCATAGTATGCGCTGGCTGCTGCCTTAACCGTATTTGGAATAAAAGTTCCATCTGCCTGTTTAACAACTCCCTGCCCTATAATACCACCTTCTCTACCAGGCAGTGTTACCTTGGTTTTACCTAGCGTATTGCTTTTATGGCTGGTTTGTGAAAACATTTCACCACCTTTTTGACCGTCAACAAGAATACTAAATCTTATATTTTTATAACTAAATTCATTCATGACACTACCCTTCCAGTCGGCAAAGGCATTCCCCATTTTACGGGCAACAGGGTCAAGTGGTGCAGGTAAACCATTTGCTGAACTATAGATTATCTGACCTTCGGGCGATCTCTGAAAACCTCTTCCATACATGTCTCCCATCAATCCACCGACACGAGCTTCTATCGAAACATTTGAATTATGCTGATAAATAATTTGATTGGTAATTCCTTCAGCAAGCTCCTTTACATAGCTTCTATTTCTACTCCAAAGCAAAGTAGTATTCCAGTTGAATTTATTGTTTGAGATTGGTTTACCCGACAATTTCAATTCCCAACCCTTGCTATTAATTAATCCAGCGTTGATCAGAGCCGTTGAAAATCCAGAAACAGGATCTAAAGGTATCGACAGGATTTGATTCCGGCTGTTATTACTATAATATGCCACATCAAAACCAAGTCTGTTCTTAAATAATCTCAGATCTAAACCAAACTCATAACTGGCTGTTATTTCAGGTTTTAATTCTGCGTTAAAAAGCTGCGAAGGATTTGTGAAACTATTCCCGTATATCCTGTCATAATATCTTTCTGTCTGGTAAGGTCTGGTATCATTACCTACCTGTGCCCATGACGCTCTTGCTTTTGCAAAAGATATAGAAGTAGGTAAATTAAAGATCTCATCCAGAACAAAACTTGAACTAACTGAAGGATAGAAAAATGAATTATTTTTGAATGGTAGCGTACTTGACCAATCATTCCTTCCGGTCACATCTAAAAATATTTTTTCATCAAATGCTACCTGTGCAGATCCATAAACACTATGAATAGATTTACTAGTTTTTAATGGATCAGCAACTGCCGGATCTAAACTATTTGATATCTGATAAATTCCTGGCTGCGACAGTTGATCAGCATACATGCCTGCAAAATCATAGTTTTGGTTCATAGAGTTTGCACCAGCAGAAGCATTAAAATTTATTTTAGATGAAATTTTGTCTTTAAAGGTTAATAGAACATCAGTATTTGACTCAAAACTGAATACATTTTGTTCACGATACATTCCCCTTGGATACCTAGTCATACTAAACGGACGCTGCTGACTACGAAACTCATTCGCCATGTCAATACCCGACCTAAGCATGAGATCAAACTTTTTAGATATTTCATAATTTGCAGATACAGAGCCAATCAGTCCATTTTTATTCATTGCATTTAGCATTTCATACATAGCCAGGTATGGATTATCCGGACCAGGATTGAATGAGTTTTTTTGAACTACGTTTTCTAATCCAGGCTGCCAATAGGGCTTATACCAGGAAGCTTGCTGGTTTGAAGCAGGGCCAATTATCAAAAAATACATCAATGATTGATTATTGTACCCCGCCATTGGAAGATTATCACTTTTCTTATTTGAATAATTGGCTCTTCCACTGATCTTAAGCTTTGGTGAAAGTTGCTGATTGACAGAAAGTGCAGCATTTAGCCTTTCGAAACCCGTATTGGGAATAATCCATTTATTCTTCATTTGGGTTATGGATATTCGAGCAGAACCTTTATCATTTCCACCATCAAGCGCCAAACTGTTGGAAATGGTTTGACCGGTTTGAAAGAAATCAGATATGTAGTTTTTATTGGCTAACCAAGGAGTTTTTTGAGTTGGTTTGTTCCCTACCGTATTGGGATCATATTGGTAATAGCTTTGTCCCGCAAACTTAGGACCCCAAGCCCGGCCTGCAGCAGCAGTCGTACTTGTATTAATACCATCCGGACTATCCAGATAAGAATAATAGTCACTTGTTCTGCCTTCCCCATATTCAAACTGATAATCAGGCCAGCGATTAACCTGCTCTATATTAAAATTAGAATTAAAGCTAATTCCAATACTGCCATCTTTTCGCTCACCTGATTTTGTGGTAATAATAATTACTCCACCCGCTGCTCTGCTACCGTAAAGCGCAGTAGCTCCTGGACCTTTAAGTACTGTTACACTTTCAATATCATCCGGATTTAAGTCTGAAACGCCCGACCCATAATCTACAGGACTATCAGCAGATAAATGGGAGTTGAAACCGGTTCCGGTAATCTTACTACTTAAGGGAACCCCATCTACTACTATCAAAGCCTGATTATTATCAAGATTTAATGAAGATTCTCCTCTCAAAGTTATGCGGGAGGATCCCATTGGCCCGGCACCTGTACCCTGAATATTTAATCCGGCAACTTTACCAGATAAAGAATTTACCCAGTTATTTGTTTTTGCATCTGTAACAGCAGCAGCTTTGATGGTTTGTGCAGCAAAACCGAGTGATTTTTCCTCTCTTTTTATACCAAGAGCAGTAACTACAACTTCATTTAGAAACTTATTGTCTTCGACAAGGATAACCTCATAAGTCTTTCTGCTATCAATCTGAATCTCAAGGCTGGTATATCCAATTGATGAAAAAACAAGATAGCCCTGGCTCGCAGCTGAATTAATTTTAAATTCTCCATTAATATCGGTTGTTGCACCGTTATTAGTCCCTTTAACACGAACACTTACACCAGGGATTGGTTCATTTTTTGAATCTTTTACTTTCCCTGAAAATGAACTTTGGGCAAAAGTGTCAATCGGCAAAGAAAAAGGACTAATAATAAGGAGGATAAAAAATTTACTAAGAATAAGTAAAAATTGTCTTTTCATAAAAAGGGGTTTCGAGTGAAAGATTTTATTTATGGTCAAAAATCCTTTTCAGATATTAAGCAAGAATCTCCTTAATATTTTTTTTGGGTTATGAAAAAAACAATTTAATACTCTTTTTAGAAAAGACTTTACAAAAACAAGTGATTAGTTTAATGATTAGTTGACCTATTATTAATCACTGTCAAGACTAAACTGGCTTTTTAAACCTAGAACCAATGAAGTTACCTGTTAAGATATTGTACTTCTAGATTAAGGGAATAGTTAATTAACACCCGACAAGAAATCACTGTACCAATGTCCTGAATCTTTAATGATCCGTTTCTGAGTATCATAATCTACATGAACCAAGCCAAAGCGGGGTCTATAACCCTCTGCCCATTCAAAATTATCGGTGAAACTCCACACAAAATACCCTTCAACACTTACGCCCTCCGATTTGGCTTTCAATATTTCTGCCATATTAGATTGCAGGTAATGTTTACGCTTAACATCATTTACTTTTCCATTCTCAATAGAATCAGGAAAGGCAGCACCATTCTCAGTTACATAGATTTTTTTATAATTGTATTTTGAGAAACGATGAAGCATTTCATGCATCGCCTGG
>JBIHZP010000152.1:0-3915 GCA_044231315.1 Daejeonella sp.
GCACGAACAGGCTCATCCTTGAGTTTAGTAGCTTCAAATGAGGCATAGGTTGCATCAACACCACTTTGAACATTCTCGCTTGAGGCATTCAAGCTATTTGTTAAATTTTTGAAAGCATCTAAGATTGAATCACTAACATTCAGCGCTACTAAACCAAGTAAAACCAGGTAAAGTATTCCAATCATTTTCTGCCTTGGGGTTTCTCTACCTCCAGCCATGTAATTTTATTTAAAAAATTAAATATTTATAATACCTGTAAAAACAATTAAGATCTAGCAGGTTGATTCATTGCCGACAACATATTTCCATAAATAGAATTTAGGGAAGATAAGTTCTTAGCCAATTTACCAACTTCATCTTTAAACTGTTTTGAATCTTCCATCGACTCATTAAAGTTTTGCATAGTAGCAGACAGATTCTGATAAAAGTTATTCATCGTCTTTAAATGGGCACTAGAATCCTTCAATTCTAATTCATATACGGCATTTAAAGCCGCAATATTTTTAGCAAGCGAACTTACTTGATCATGATAGGCCTTCGTATCAATATTAGAATCGCCCATATCCTTCAGACTTGAAGTTGCTTTTTCAAAAGCTTGACTTAAGTTGTCAAAGCTCCCGGAAGCTGTCTTTACTTTTGCTGCCAGTTCAGTTGTTGCACTTGCAGTGTCTGCGATACCAGAAATTGCTGATACCTTATCACCGAAACTGCGTAAGCCAGAACCTAGGCTTTCAATAAGCTCAGGACCAATTTTAGCATCACTTAACATGTTGTCTAAAGCTGCTGTAGAAGAAGCTGAAGTACTTGCTCTTGGGCGAGCTACCTCCCCTTTATATTCTTCATCAAGTTCAGGATATACTTTACTCCAATCTGGTTCCACATGATCTGCTTGAAAACCCATGTAAAAGAATAAAAGCGCTTCAGTTATTAAACCAACAGCGATCATGTATTCACCACCCTTCCAATGAAGGATTTTGAACATCAAACCAACAATTACAACGGTCGCACCCCAAGAAATCAGGGAGTTCATGCCAATTTTGAATTTTTTCTTCTGAGCCATAAATATTAGAGTAGTATAGAAATGAATATTTTATTTTAGAGTTTATCCTTTATATCGCGACCAAGATATTTTGCGACATTACGGAAACCAATGTACGATTTCGCAGTATCTTGGTATTCGAAGCTACTTACTGAATTTTGTAAGAAATAACCAATATCCTTCCAAGAACCACCACGAGTAACTTTGCGTTTTAAAACTTCAGGATCCCCTGCTTTAGCCTCATAAGTAAAAGAGGGGTTTAAGTCATGAGTAAAAGTGGATGAAGACTCATCGAAAGCCGAGGAAGTCCATTCAGCTACATTACCAGCCATGTTATACAAGCCATAATCATTTGGATAATACGCTTTCACCTGAACAGTAATTGGTCCGCCATCATCAATGTAATTACCACGACCAGGCTTAAAGTTTGCCATCAAACATCCTTTTGCATTTCTGATGTAAGGGCCACCCCATGGATAACTTGTCCCCACGCGCCCGCCTCGAGCTGCATATTCAAACTCAGCTTCTGTTGGAAGTTCATAATCCGCTCTTTTAGGAAGGCGTCGACTTTCTTTGTAAGCTTCATTAAATCTAGTTCTCCAAACAGAAAAAGCACGTGCTTGGCGCCAATTTACACCAACTACCGGATAATTTTTAAAGGCTGGATGTGAAAAATAACCCTTAACCAAAGGTTCATTCTGCGCATAGGCAAAGTCCGCAAGCCATACCAATGTATCTGGATAAACGCCCACAGTATCTCTAAGGATAAAGTCCGAACGCTTTGTGTTTTTATTAGCTCTATTGTTTGCCGCATCTCTAAATTTAATGTTGGCGAAATTGTATTTAATCAACCTCACATCAACTTCATTGCGATCAAAAACTCTATCATCTCCCTGATAGTACATGCCTTGTAATTTGACGGTATTCGCAGAAGCACCTTTTCCTTTTTTACCGCCCCAAATTATACTTCCGTTACCAACCTTTTTCCAATTGATATATTTTTTACCCGGATTGTTAGGATCTGCTTGACCCTTTGGCTTTAGGAAGAATTGATCATCCTGTAGATAATCAGTAACTGCAATAGAATCACGAACCCAATTCACAAACTGACGATACTCATTATTAGTAACCTCAGTTTCATCCATATAAAAAGCTTGAACTGTAACTTGCTTGTTTTGTGAAATTTGAGCAAAAGTAATGTCTTGATCGGTCTGACCCATGATGAATGTTCCGGCAGGAATGTAGACCATGCCAAAAGGAACCTCGGTATTCTTAAATTTCTTAGTGGAAACACCCACTAATTCACCATTGCTGACACCTTTACCACAGCTAGTGCCTAAAATGTACAGAGCTGCAAGAGCGATAAAGTATATTTTTCTCATTTTAAATGATTTCTTTTTGTATTTCCACAACAAAATAAGTTCGAATATAGTAAAAAACATTATACCATACACGTTGCTACTAATCTAAATCCCCTAAAATTCAATAAATCAAATTAAGTACAAGCCCTAAATCTATTATTTTTCATGTTAGAACGATAAATTAATACATCTATTTTTGATGTGACAAAATATTTATAATAATACGGTTAAAAATAAATAAGGTTACGGTTCTTCTTTATTTTTCTTTAAAGGCAAAAGCCTTTTTATTTGTTTACTTGTTTAATGTATTGTTCCAAAGCCATGGTCATACTTGGCGCTTCAGGCCTTGGTGCAGGAATATTTAAAACTAAATCATGCTCAAGCGCCGCTTTGTGTGTGCTAACACCAAAAGCTGCAATGCGCGTATCGTTTTGCTTGAAATCAGGAAAGTTAATGAATAAGGAGTGGATGCTACTCGGACTAAAAAATGCGATAACATCATAAAAAACTTCCGCCAAATCCGACAAATCGCTGCACACTGTATGAAATAGGACAGCCGCTTTAAAATCATAGCCATTTTCACTTAGAAATTTCTGGGTTTCTTCCGCAGCAACATCTGAGCAAGGGTAAAGAAATTTCTCTGTAGTGTGCTTTTTTAAGACCTCGGCTAAGTCGGATGCTGTTTGTTTCCCAACAAAAATCTTTCTTTTTCGATATTGAATATATTTCTGAAGATATAGCGCAATAGTTTCTGAAATACAAAAGTATTTTAAGTCTGCGGGAACATCATAACGCATCTCTTCACATATCCTGAAAAAATGATCAGCAGCATTTTTACTGGTAAATATAACCGCCGTAAAATCAGCCAAATTAATTTTTTCTTTCCTGAATTCTTTTGCTGGAACGCCCTCCACGTGAATAAAAGATCTGAAATCAATTTTTAGATTATACTTTTTAGCCAATTCAAAATATGGAGACTTTTCAGTATCAGGCTTTGGCAATGTTACCAAGATGCTTTTTACTTTCTTTGGTTTCTCTGTTGAAGTTTCTTGCATATTTTTAATGGGCTCAATACCCAAGTGCTTTAAATAAGATTATTAAAGGACAGAATTCGAGGGCACAAAGGTAAATAATTAAATAAACTTTAGGAAACTTGTAGTTCGATAAAATACTTTCGGCCGCGCGAAGAAACTGAAGAGCAAAAATTAATAAAAGCAATATCACCCCTAGATAGCCATAAATGATAGAAAAACGGTAGGAAGTGAGACTAAAAGCGATGACAATTGGCAGGAATAAAATAGCTGCATTAAAATAACTTAAATATAAAACTGATACATAATCTCTCACTAATCGGCTAGAATCGAATAAGAAACCAACTACCCTTAGGACAATAATTTTAAGTGTAAACAGCGCAATTACTATGGCTGATAGGTATAAAAACAATTTAAAACCTTCAATAGGGTAAGATATTCTGAAATATTTGGCAGTCAGATAAAGATAAAGGCCTAAAATTAA
>JBIHZP010000039.1:0-8927 GCA_044231315.1 Daejeonella sp.
TTAAAAGCGATGCGAGCTCATTGGCATTACCATAGGCAAAGAATAAATAGCGGACTGCCCAAGCAATCATACCCACAAGTATCGTTTTCTTAAATCCGAATTTTGTGAAGAAAACAGGCAATAATAAAAGAAATAAAACCTCTGAAATTTGTCCGATTGTCATTTTACCAGTCGGATTTTCCATTCCTAGCTCAGACAAGAAAAGGTTAGCATTTTGATAATAAAATGCAAGTGGAATACAGATTAGAATGGATGAAATAAAGAAAATTAAGAAATTTTTGTTCTTTAATAATTTAAGAGCATCTAAGCCTAGAATATCTGATAAAGTAACCTTTTCCCCTTTTGCTGCAGAAGGAGGAGTTTTGGGCAGGGTGAAACTAAATACACCTAAAATAGCGGAAGCGATACAAGCCATTAAGAAGGTATTTTTTAATAAACCATCTGTAACACCTTGAACTGAGTCCCAGTGAAATAGGAAGCTGATACAAAGGCCTGCAACAATCCAACCAATGGTTCCCCAGATACGAATGGATGAAAACTCCTTCTCTGGATTTTTCATTTGATTAAAAGAAACGGAGTTAACAAGAGCCAAGGTTGGCATAAACATAATCATATAACTAAAAACATAGGGGTAAAAACCTGCAAAATCAGTCGCATTGTACATTTGAAACATCAACAAAGCCCCAACAAGGTGTAGGAAACCTAGAATTTTCTCTGCATTAAAAAATCTATCGGCAATTAATCCAATGATAAAAGGCGCTATAATAGCTCCAAAGGATTGGGTAGAAAATACCGCAGCGCTTTGAGAGCCATCAGCAAGAAGATTTTTTCCCAAAAAAGTTCCAAGTGTAACAAACCAAGAGCCCCAGATAAAAAACTCTAGGAACATCATGAAGGATAATTTAATTCGTTTTGTAAGGGTCATAATTAATTTGAAATTTAGTTTACGGTCAATGTTAATAAAAGATGGAGAATAAAATGAGTTGAAAAAGAATTAATTATCGATTTATGACTCATTAAAAGAGAAAATTTCAAAAATCAAACCATCAAATCTTTCAAAACAATTACATGTCCATCAATTTTCATTTTTTCTTTAAAATAAATGTATATTTTTATTTTTAATATTTCGTACTCAATACTAATTCAATAGTGCATTTTTTAAAACCACTTTCGTATAAATCATTAAAACTCTCCTAAATATTGTTTGTTTTAAATCAAGAGAAGGCTGGAATTTAAGAAATTTAGATTATTTAAGATTAAAAACAATCATTATAAAATGAAGCATACCGCAAAACTAATTCCTTTCTTAATTTTAATGATGTCGCTCTTTGCTTTCAGCAGTTGGAAGCAAATTAAAAAGCCAAAAGTATTGGTTTTTAGTAAAACTGCCGGCTATCGACATGAATCTATCCGTGCTGGAAAGCTCGCAATGATAAAAATGGGGAAAGAAAATGGCTTTGATGTTGATACCACAGAGAATGAAAATTATTTCAATGAAGATTCATTAAAAAAGTATTCTGCAGTAATTTTCCTAAGCACAACGGGCAATGTTTTAAATAGTCCGCAACAGATCAGCTTCGAACGTTACATTCAATCCGGTGGTGCTTATGTAGGAATTCACGCTGCGGCAGATACCGAATATGACTGGCCATGGTATGGTAAACTAGCAGGCGCATATTTTATGAGTCATCCAAAAATTCAAGATGCTACTTTAAACATTAGAAATAGAAATCATATTTCTACAAAACATTTACCAGAAAACTGGAATCGTAAGGATGAGTGGTATAATTATAAGAATATCAATAAAGATGTTCAAGTCCTAATTAATCTAGATGAAAAAAGTTATCAGGGTGGAGAGAATGGTGAAAATCATCCCATCTCATGGTTTCATGAATTTGATGGAGGCCGAGCCTTTTACACAGGCTTGGGCCATACCAATGAGTCTTATACCGACCCATTATTCCTCAAACATGTTTGGGGTGGGATACAATATGCCATTGGGACTCGCAACAATCTTGATTTTTCAAAAGCAAAAACACCTAGAGTACCCGAAGAAAACCGACTTGTAAAAACGGTTTTAACTATGGGAACTTTATTTGAGCCTACAGAAATGGCAATTCTGCCGAATTTGGACATTTTATTGGTTCAGCGACGTGGTGAAGTGATGCTTTATAAATCGAGCACAAAGAGTATTAGTCAAGTTGGTGAGTTAAAAACCTATTCCCAAACATCCGTAAAAGGAGTAAATGCTGAAGAAGGTGTTTTAGGCATGGCAGCAGACCCCAATTTCAGGGAAAATAATTTTGTTTACATTTATTATAGCCCCATAGATACTGCAGTCAACCGACTTTCAAGATTCAAATTCATAAACGACAAATTAGATGTCGCCTCCGAAAAGGTTATTTTGGATGTAAAATCACAGCGAGAAATTTGCTGTCACACTGGGGGATCAATTGCCTTTGGTCCGGATGGTTTATTATATGTTTCTTCTGGCGACAATACCACGCCTTTTGATGTTCCCAATCAGCAATTTGTGAATAAAGGCTATGGGCCGATGGATAATAGACCCGGACTTGAGCAATACGATGGTGGCAGATCATCGGGAAATACAAACGACCTTCGTGGTAAAATTTTACGAATTAGGCTCAAGGCTGATGGGACTTATGAAATTCCTGAGGGAAATTTGTTTCCACCAAACACTCCAGGTACGCGACCAGAAATTTACGTTATGGGAAACCGTAACCCATACCGAATTTCTATTGATAGTAAAACAGGCTTTTTATATTGGGGCGAAGTGGGTCCCGACGCCAGCGCTGATAATCCCGAGCGTGGCCCTAGAGGCTACGACGAATTAAACCAAGCAAGAAATGCCGGTTTTTTTGGTTGGCCTTATTTTGTGGGGAATAATTATCCATACAAATCTTACGATTATAAAACAGGAATCGCAGGAGAAGCATACGACCCTAAAAAACCAATAAATAATTCAATAAATAATACTGGATTGAAGAATCTCCCTCCTGTTCAGCCGGCATTTATCTGGTATCCTTATGGAGATTCGAAAGAGTTTCCACAAGTCGGGTCAGGTGGTCGTACAGCCATGGCAGGCCCTGTTTATCATAATGAATCCTATCCTAAAGAAACTAGCTATCCTGATTATTTCAATGGAAAATTATTTTTTTACGATTGGATTAGAAATTGGGTTAAGGCAGTGACTATGAAAGCAAATGGAGATTATGATAGTATGGAAAATTTCATGCCTTCCACATCATTTGCTGCCCCTGTGGATATGGAGCTTGGGCCCGATGGCAGAATTTACATCCTAGAATATGGAAAAGGATGGTTTACAAAAAATGCAGATGCAACCATTTCACGGATCGATTACATTGCAGGCAACCGCCCACCAAAAATTAATAAATTTAGTGTGAAAAATAGTAGCGGATTAATCCCATTTAAGTTGGAAGCCAAAATTGAGGCTGTAGACCCCGATGGCGATGCCTTAACTTATGTGTGGGATTTAGGAAATGGACTTAAAAAAACTACTTCAGTGCCATCTATAGAGCATATATACCCAAAAGCAGGAGAGCATGTGGTGAGCGTGGAAGTTTCAGACAAGCAAAAAGCAAGCAGCCAGAGTAATAAAATCGAAATTATTGCCGGCAATGCTAGTCCGAAGCTTGGCATTCAATTAAAAGGAAACCGCAGTTTCTATTTTACGGGCAAAGCCATTGAATATCAAGTAATGGTAACCGATCAGGGGGCTGTAGTAAATAAGAATACCGTTTATGTAGCGAACAATTATAATAAAGGAACCGACTTGGCTGGATCATCCTTAGGACATCAGGTATATTCTGAAACACAGGCTGGGCAAGCATTGATGTTAAAATCAGATTGTCAGGCATGCCATCAAATGGATAAAAAATCTGTGGGCCCGTCGTATAAGCAGGTTTCTGCAAAATATCAAAAGGATGCCAATGCCTTGAGTTATTTGGCAGCAAAAATTATTAATGGAGGTAGTGGTGTATGGGGACAAGTGGCTATGTCGGCGCACCCCACAATTAGCGAGGCCGATTCCAAAAAGATCGCACAGTGGGTTTTATCTTTGGAAAATCCTGCACTTGCAAAGGCTTCACTTCCAATGACCGGGAAAATCATTCCTGAGCCAACAAAAAATGATGAAGAAAGTACAAGCTTTAATTTATTTGCAAGCTACACAGACCAAGGTGCAGTCGGTTTGAAACCATTGACTGGTACCGCTTCAGTATTATTAAGAAGCAACAAATTTTATGCAAGAGAACTTATTGAAAGAAAGAATATAGCCTTAAAGGATTCTACAAGCAGTGGATTTTTAGTTTATCCTGAAAATAACGGTTGGATAAAAATTAAACAGCTAGATTTATCAGCTATCAGTACAGTTGAACTTTCGAATATTTCTCAAGGTCAAGCAGGGAATTACACCGTGGAGCTACGCCTTGACTCTGAAAAAGGCCTATTAATTGGGAAAAGCAATTTCTTAGATAATGGCACAATACATTCACAAAAAAATGTGTCAGTAGCTCTCAAACCAGTGCTCGACAAAAAGCTACATACACTTTATGTGCATCTAATTGCAGATTCAAAAAATCTGAAGAAGCGTACATTATTAAGAAACTTAGCATTTAATCCGACCAAATAATTGATATTTAGGCGTCTGTTGCAATTTTCTGACAGTAGAAGCCTAAATTCAAAAAATAAATGCAATTAAAAATTCTCACGAAAATGCTTGTAAGAAATTTAAATTGCGCCAGTGTATTATTATATTGAGCCAATGATTTTAATTGATTCATTCGAGTTAAAAAATAATTCCAGATTGATTCTGTTTCAAGATAACAAGAGATTACATTTTTAGACATATATGAATAGAAAATTAAGAATGGGAATGGTTGGCGGTGGTAAAGGAGCCTTTATTGGTGCAATACACCGCATCGCAGCTAACATGGACGGAATGATCGAATTAGTCTGCGGCGCATTGAGTACCAGTCCGGAGAAAGCCAATGAAAGTGGAAAAATGCTATTTCTACCTGAAAATAGGACCTATCATAGCTATGAAGATATGATCAAAAAGGAAAGCCTTTTGCCTGCAGATCAGCGCATGGATTTTTTAACAATTGTAACTCCTAATCATGCACACTTCGGACCTGCGATGATGGCCCTCGACCATGGTTTTCATGTGGTTATTGATAAGCCTATTTCGTTTACGTTAGATGAGGCTAAGCAGCTTAAGAAAAAAGTGGAGGAAACAGGTCTATTACTACTTTTAACACATACCTATGCCGGTTACCCAATGGTGAAGCAGGCAAGAAATATGGTTAAAGATGGAGCATTAGGGAAGATTAGAAAAATTTTAGTGGAATATCCACAAGGCTGGTTAAGTCGCCTTTCCGAAAAAGACGGCAATGCACAAGCCGCATGGAGGACTGATCCGACAAGATCCGGGAAGAGTGGATGTATGGGCGATATAGGTACCCATGCAGCACATTTAGCTGAATATATTAGCGGATTAAAAATTACAAAACTCTGTGCCGACCTCCATATCGTTGTGGAGGGTAGAAAATTGGATGATGATGGCAATGTGCTTCTACGTTTTGACAATGGTGCCAATGGGGTACTTGTAGCCTCACAAATAGCTGCGGGAGAGGAAAATGCACTTAGAATTAGAATATACGGCGAAAAGGGTGGCTTAGAATGGGCACAACAGGAACCGAATACCTTAATAGTGAAATGGTTGGATGAACCCATTCAAATTTTAAGAACCGGAAGTCATCGATTAACGGATGAAGCTAACTTTAACAGCCGCACCCCTGCAGGCCACCCAGAAGGATATTTAGAGGCATTTGGTAACCTTTACCGAAATTTTGCGCTATGCCTTTCTGCAAAGATTGAAGGCATTGAAGCACCTGCGGAAGCCTTAGATTATCCATCGGTAAACGAAGGGATTAGGGGAATGGCATTTATTGACAATGTGGTAAAGAGCGGTTTAAGTAATGAAAAGTGGACAAATTTTGACCTTTAATTAATAGAAAATGACAACAATAAAAGGACCCGGAATATTTCTAGCTCAATTTTTAGGAGATGAAGCTCCATTTAATAATCTTGAGTCGATTTGTAAATGGGCAAAGAGCCTTGGATATGCAGGAGTACAAATTCCCACTTGGGATCCACGCTGCATTGACCTTCAGAAAGCGGCAGAAAGCAAGACCTATGCTGACGAAATTAAGGGCTTAATAAATTCATGCGGATTGGAGATTACCGAACTATCTACCCACTTACAGGGGCAATTGGTGGCCGTTAACCCGGCTTACGACCTACTTTTTGATGGTTTTGCGCCCGCCTCCGTACATAATAATCCGAAGGCACGTACAGAATGGGCTGTCCAGCAGTTAAAATACGGTGCAGAAGCTTCAAAAAACATGGGATTAACTGCACATGCAACTTTTAGTGGTTCCTTATTATGGCATACATGGCATCCATGGCCACAGCGTCCAGAAGGGCTTGTTGATGCAGGATTTAAAGAATTAGCAAAAAGAT
This sequence comes from Daejeonella sp., assembly GCA_044231315.1. Lineage (GTDB taxonomy): Bacteria > Bacteroidota > Bacteroidia > Sphingobacteriales > Sphingobacteriaceae > Daejeonella. The sequence goes on from JBIHZP010000039.1 coordinate 6,565, forward strand.
GGCTACCTATTCTTAATCATTTTGATGAGCATGGAGTAGATGTTTGTTATGAGATTCATCCCGGAGAGGATCTTTTTGATGGAGTAACTTATGAGATGTTTTTGGAAAAAGTGAATAATCATCCAAGAGCATGTTTATTGTATGACCCATCGCATTTCGTATTACAATGCCTTGATTATGTGCAGTATATCGACCATTATCACGAGCGAATTAAGGCCTTCCATGTAAAAGATGCTGAATTTAATTCAACAGGTAAGCAAGGAACATTTGGGGGATATCAGAGTTGGGCAAACCGTGCGGGACGCTATCGTTCACCTGGCGATGGACAGGTAGACTTCAAGAAAATTTTCAGTAAACTCACACAGTACGATTTTAAGGGATGGGCGGTGATGGAATGGGAATGCTGCATCAAGCATCCGGAAGATGGGGCACGTGAAGGAGCAGCCTTTATCAAGGATCACATTATCCGAGTTACAGACAAAGTATTTGATGATTTTGCAGGGCGCGGAAGTGATGATGAGTTTAACCGAAAAATACTAGGGATTTAATTTAAATCACTATTTTTACATTAATATAACAAAAAATATGAAAAAAATAATCGCCTTATTTGGTATTTGTAGTGTAATTTTTGCTTGTGGAAGCGAAAAATCAGAAAGCACTGAAGAAACAAGCAGTACAGCAAAAACTGAAGAAGCAGCACCTGCTACTGCCGCTGTAGGTTCAGCAACAGGAGAGAAATTAATCAGTACATCCGACTGTTTAACTTGTCATCAAGTAAATTCTAAAATTGTTGGCCCATCTTATGTTGATGTAGCTAATAAATATCCAGCAACTGATGATAACATCACTATGTTAGCTAATAAAATTATTCAGGGAGGTTCAGGAAATTGGGGTGAAATTCCGATGGCGCCACACCCGGCAATCTCTACTGAAGATGCGACAGAAATGGTTAAATATATCCTCTCTCTAAAAACGAATTAATATGAAATATTTAAGTTTAATCGTTCTCTCTGCTATTATCATTAGCGGATGTGGATCAAGTAAAAACGCAATGCAAGCTCCTTCAAATACAAGTTCAGGCGAATGGCAAAAGCTATTTGACGGACAAACAACTTCAGGATGGCATAGTTATGGCGAAAAGAAGGCAGGAAAGGCATGGAAGGTGGTTGATGGTGCTTTATACCTTGATGCCAAAAATAAAAAAGAAGGCCAAGGAGGTGATATTACAACAAATGAAGAGTTTGGTAATTTCCACTTTAAGTTGGAGTGGAAAATTTCTAAAAACGGAAATAGTGGAATCATGTTTTTCGTAAATGAAGACCTTAAAAAATATGGCGCATCTTATAATACTGGACCCGAAATGCAAGTATTAGACAATGACGGTCATCCAGATGGAAAATTTATTAAGCATCGTGCCGGCGACCTTTACGACCTGATTGCGAGCAGTTCTGAACCCGTTAAACCAGTTGGTGAGTGGAATCAGGTTGAAATCATTTCAAACAATGGCAAACTTGACTTCAAGATGAACGGTGTTAACATTGTATCTACCACTATTTGGGATGAGCAATGGAATAATATGGTTGCAGGAAGCAAGTTTAATACCATGACTGGATTTGCAACATATAAGTCAGGTAAAATCTCACTTCAGGATCATGGAGATGAGGTATGGTACAGAAATATTGAAATTAAAAGACTATAATCGGTTATCAGTTATCAGTTGGGAGTTAGGAGTTATCGGTTGGGAGATGTCAGTTGGGAGATGTCAGTTTGCAGTTGAGAGTTGTCAGTTAGTAGTTGGCAGTTTGCAGTTAGGCTGGGCAGAGATGATATTTGAGCTTCAATGCTTCTCATGTCTCACATCTCATATCTCACATCTCATATCTCACATCTCACATCTCATATCTCACATCTCACATCTCAGTTGAGAGTTTTCAGATAAGGCTTGAAAAACTGAATATAAAAAAGCCCTTAAAATCAATGATTTTAAGGGCTTTTTTATTGATTAAAAATTCTGAAAAGCTTAGATTAATCCTTTTCAGGATAGATACCGATTCTTTTCAATAGTAGAGAAGCGTTAAAAGTTTTGCACTCCCCAGCTTTTAGCTTATAATCAAAGTTCATTTCTTCACCTTCCACTTGAATGTCAAAATAAAAATTGCGGATGTAATTCGGGTATTTCTTTTCGAGATCGGCAATTTGTAAATCATGCGTTGCCACGATTCCCACTCCATTCTGTGCAATCAATTTTTCAATAACCGCTTTGGAACCCAAATATTTATCAAGGGAGTTTGTTCCGCGTAACATTTCATCGATTAAAAAAAAGATTTTTTCTGGACCTTCCAAAATCTTCAATAATGCCTGTA
>JBIHZP010000192.1:0-3509 GCA_044231315.1 Daejeonella sp.
GCAATCAATTTTTCAATAACCGCTTTGGAACCCAAATATTTATCAAGGGAGTTTGTTCCGCGTAACATTTCATCGATTAAAAAAAAGATTTTTTCTGGACCTTCCAAAATCTTCAATAATGCCTGTAAACGATCCAGCTCTGCTTTAAAAGTTGAAGTACTCTCATTCAAGGAATCACGAATACGCATATAGGAAAAGACTAGCATTCTGCTTAATGTCATCTCTTTGGCACAGGATGGCGCCCCACTCAAGGCAAGAACAGTATTGATACCGAGCGTCCGCAGAAAAGTACTTTTTCCAGCCATATTTGAACCGGTAATAATGTCAATTTTCAATTCATCATTTAAGCTATAATCATTGCTTATTCTAGTTAAAGATGAGATTAAAGGATGCGCAATTTCTTTGGCATTTAGCGTAAATCGATCGCCCTCCCGTATACTAGCAAAACACCAATCAGGATAATTGGTGTTTAAGCTGCTCAAGCTAATCAAGGCTTCGAAAGAGGCAATTAGCTCAAAAGCCTGCTTCAAATTGGCATGATTTTGCTTTTTCCAATCCTCAATAGCAAACAATTGACGGATATTCCAAAGCATAAGCGCATTCAGAACTACACCAATGCTTGTAAGGCCAAGGTTTAAATGACTAATTAGAAGCGAAAAACGTTTTATTTGTTCAGAAAACTTGCCATCTTCATCATTTTTGAGCTCCGAAGCTAATTTTTTACCTAGGCTAGAGTTCCAATCTTCATTTTTAATCGCTGCGATGGCTTCAGAAAATCGAGTAAGAATATTACTCATTTTGCCAATTAAGCTATCTGCCTTCAGAACCCTAGTATTAAAATTCTGTGTTAGAAAAAAGTTAAAAACAAAAAAAACAAAAAGCAAAATGGATAAATACGGAATAAAGAAGGCCCCAATCGACACCGATAAAAAAAGCCAGGGAATGATTTTTACATAGTTTTTAATCCATTTTTGGGCCTCGTCGGGTTTGCTCTCTAAATAGCGGAATAATTCCTTGACTTTATCTTCTGAAGGTGTATTGGCAAAGAGTAGAACAGCTTGAAAATGATGCTTCCATATTAATTTCGAGCGCAATTCGCTTAGCATTAACTGGCGTTCACGAATTTCAATTATTGAAGCAGGTTTTAGCAGCCAATTAGCCAAAGTTAGGTTACCGGGTGCTGTTGCACAACGGTTGATCATCTCAAAAAGAGAGGATTTCCCGAAAATATCCAAATCTGAGGAATAAGGATGTAAGTCATCCGAAAAGGACGCACCATCCGAGTATAAACCGGCTTTTCTATCTATGCTAAGGAGTTCATTTTTATGAACATCCGCTAAGGAAATAAAGTAGTTTTTCTGCTTTTGAAATCCATTTTGTTTAGAAACTAGCCAAGTAAATCCCAGAATAAAAAGCAAAACAGACAAAATCGACAGCCAAATTTGATCGTATTTAATGCATTGATAAAAAACAATCAGAGCAATGGCTAGCGCAAATAGCCGAAGAAATGAATAGACATTAATCAGTCTTTCAAATTGTTTTGTTTTTGACTCACATAGGCCAATTTGATCTTGATAATAATCGCTAATCTGCTCTTGCATAAAATTATGTTAATTCCGATAGCACTAGATGAAGCATACAGGAACAGAATGAAAATTATTCAATACTAATCAAGAAATAGTTCTTTTTACCCTTTTGCGCGACCAAAAACTCTCCATTTATCAAGTTTTCAGCATTAAGAATAAGTGCTGGGTCCATAATTTTTTCCTTATTTATGGATACTCCTCCCCCGCTAATCATTTTGCGAGCTTCACCTTTTGAGGGGAAGACACTTGTTTTTTCGGCTAGTAGGTCGGTTGCATTGATGCCTTTCGAGAGTTCATTTCTTGAAATAGTAAATTGAGGGAGGCCTTCAAAAACTTCTAGCACATCCTCTTTTGAGAGTGAATTTAAGAATTCGAGGGTGCCATTACCAAATAGGAAATCAGATGTTTTAAGAGCCGTTTGAAGTGCTTCATGCGAGTGTGCACGAACAGTAATTTCATCTGCAAGAGCTTTTTGCAAGATTCTTAAATGGGGAGCAAGATCATGTTCCTTTTCAAGAGATTCTATTTCAGACTGCGATTTTAGAGTAAATATGCGAATCCAACTTTTAGCATCCGAATCCGTCGTATTTAACCAAAATTGGTAAAATTTATAGGCTGATGTTTTAGCAGGATCGAGCCATACCGCACCACTCTCAGTCTTCCCGAATTTAGTTCCATCTGCCTTTTTAATCAATTGAGTAGTAATTGCAAAAGCGCTACCAGAACCCTTACGACGAATTAATTCAGTCCCGGTCACAATATTGCCCCACTGATCTGAACCACCCATCTGAACCTGGCAATTTTTCTCTTTCCACAAATAATAGAAATCATAGCCTTGAACGAGTTGATAACTAAATTCTGTGAAAGACATTCCCGTTTCGCCTTCAAGGCGTTTTTTAACAGAATCCTTGGCCATCATATAATTGACGGTCAGATGCTTACCCACATCTCGGATAAAATCGAGAAAGCTGATATTTTTAAACCAATCGTAATTATTCACCATTTCGGCACTATTGGCACCGCAGTTAAAGTCGAGGAATTTTTTCAGCTGACTTTCGAGGCATTTGACATTATGATTTAGAACATCTTCTGAGAGGAGGTTACGCTCTGCCGACTTACCCGATGGGTCGCCAACCATGCCTGTAGCACCACCTACAAGAGCCACAGGCTTATGCCCTGCTCGTTGAAAATGTATGAGGGTCATAATTTGAGTCAGGTGACCAACATGCAATGAATCTGCTGTTGGGTCAAAACCTATGTACCCAGAGGTCATTTTCTTATTCAGCTCCTCTTCCGTTCCGGGCATGATATCGTGCAGCATTCCTCGCCAGCGTAATTCTTCTACAAAGTTCATTTTATTTTAAGGCTCATTAGAGCTACAAATATAACAGAATTGATAAACCCCTGTATCGCAAAAAAAATCGTATTTTTAATTGTTTGGTATAAAGCTTAAAAATGAATTTATACCACAAAAAACAAGAAAAAATGAATTTCCTTTCTCACTTTTACTTCGACCGAAATAGTGAAGACCCGCATTTGGTGTTGGGAACCATTTTGCCGGATTTAGTAAAAAATGCGAGAAAGGATTGGAATTTACATCCAGAGAAAAAAATTGAATCCTACAATAGTACGGTTGAACATTCCATTTTAAGGGGCTGGAGGCGACATTTGGCGGTAGACCGCCATTTTCATAATTCGCATTTTTTTCAAAAGCATACGCATGCCATTCGTGATCTCATTATACCTGCATTAAAAGACTCAGTTGTAAGGCCATCCTTTCTCGCCCATATTTCATTGGAGCTCATGCTCGATAGCACCTTACTTACTGAAAATCATTTGGATGCTGAAGATTTGTATGTACATCTGCAGCAAGCGGACAGAGTATTATTACAACGGTTTCTGGAAATAAATAACCTGGATGAT
>JBIHZP010000153.1:0-3887 GCA_044231315.1 Daejeonella sp.
TTCTAAGCTCTCCAGCTTCATGTTGTGTTCTGAAACAAGATAATTTACCACTTCTTCGTTTTCTTCTCTAAAAACAGAGCAGGTGATGTAAATAAGAGGCTTGCCGGGTTTAAGGTATTTAATCGCATTGGCCGCAATCGTTTTTTGTAAATTTTGAAATCCCTGAATTTTATATTCTTCAAACTGACTTATCATTTCAGGAGTCCTTCCCCAAGTACCCGAACCAGAACAGGGAGCATCTAAAATAATCCCGTCAAACTCATAATGATGAAGTTCAGGATCTGCATTTTTAGTTAGATCAATTATTTTTTTTTGATACGTTCTTAACCCAGCAGCTATAAAACGTTCATCTAAATTATCCAAGACACTTTCCCGGATATCCGAAACAAGGAGTTTAACATTAGGTTGTTCAGAAAACAATAAAAGCGACTTCCCCCCTGAAGCAGCACAGGCATCCCACCAGTATTCATAAGGATTAGGCTTGAAGTAACTCAATGTATGTTGAGAAGAGAGATCTTGGACCTCATAGGGCTTAATCAAAAAGCTTGTTTCCGGAAACAATGCATTTAAATTGGTTCCATTGGGCAGGGCAATCGTAAGCTCTTCAATCTGCTTGTACCCAACCTTACTTTCTTGTAATGTATTTAATACCACTTTGAGTGATTTGGAATTAACCCGAATAAACAAATCTGGCTGAACAAACAATGATTTTAAGAAGTTGATTTCGTCCATGCCTTCAGAAAGATGCTTGTAAAAAGGGAAAACATCACTTAAAACTAGTCCTTCATTTTCTTGAGCATAAGCTAATTTTTCATCGAATGGCAGCTCAATTTTCTGATTTAAATCCGGACGAAAATGCTGAAGAAAGGGATTATCGACCGAATGACATAAGAATTCAGCGAGAAACAATCGTTCCTCTTTGTTTTTATTTACAAGGGCTTTTCCTAATCGGAAATAATTATACAAAAGTCTTGAAGCCATACGACGATCTGTAGAGCCCATCTGCTTGTTTTTCTTAAAAAATTCTGGCAGAAATTTAGAAATTGGTCGATCTCCAGGAAAGCTTTCAAAAACCTTCAAAAAGGTACGTAGCTGTTGTTCTGCTCTCATTTTTCGGGCTGAAGTTCAAAATCTTTATAAAGAAGCATCATTAGTTCCGTGTTCACATATCCTGATTTAGGACTTCTAGAAAATTTAAAATTAGTGTGTAGGCCTCTATATAAAATATCATTTAGATAATTAGCGTAGTCGGTCCCATATTTTTCGAGCAGACTTCCAAAATAAAAGCCAATGTCAAAACCTTTGAAAGAATACTCAGAGGGTTCAAAGCCAAATTCATCTCGATAAGAAGAAATAAAGTTTTTTACGGTTTGAGATTTATAATTTACGAAATAAGAGGAGCTGATTCGCGAATTAAGGGTCTGCATCTTCTCCTGATTTAAATAATTAGCTTTTAGCCAATTTGGATGCCCAAAAACTTCGATTTTATATTTTTGCTTTGTTAATAAATTATATAATTTATCAATAGTCGGCACCACGAATAATCTATCTGAAGAGGAGATAATTACTAAATTGGTTTTTGCTGGATCTAAATATTTTTCCAGAGCAATAGCTGTTGCTCGTTCATTTATCCGAAATTTATCCGCTGAAAAGAGAGCTAGATTTTTTTTAAAATAGTTCGAAAATTTAGCATCCTCACTCTTTTGTGTATTAATCAATATAATATTTACCGATTCGGCCTTAAAGTTAAGACTAATGAATTCGGCAATTTTACGAGCATGTTGATCGATGGTATTATTAACAGTGACCAAACTTGGATTATTGAAATCTGAAGGTATGGATGCTGCCAATGGAGAAATCTGGAGTTTCTTTTCTCCAAGTTCCGAGAAATCGCCAAAAGCCTTAATAGCACTCGGAAAAACAGGACCAACAATTAGGTCCTTACCTCTAACTGAATTAGCCAAGGCAAGGTTTACCACTCTAGTTTCTTGATTTTGTGTATCAAAAACCTGAAGATTGAAATTATGGCCATTCTCTGAAAGTGAATCGAGTGCAATTTTAAAGCCCTGATAGAAATCTATTGCCAGACTTGCCTTTTCAAGATCCTTAGCGGAAGCAGATTTAAGGTTAATTGAATTCAAGTCAAATGGCAAAAGTAAAGCGATTGAATGATCCGTTTTTAAGGGTACAATCTCCTTCTGCTTATCCAATTCGGCAGGTGATGGAATATCAACCGGCTTAGGAGCAGTTATTTTTTTTGAGCATGCCGAAAAAAATATCAGCATGCCTAAAAAAATTAATAGCTTATTCCCATTCAATAGTTGCGGGCGGTTTGGAACTAATATCATATACAACTCTGTTAATTCCTTTTACATTATTAATAATTTCATTAGATATTTTAGCGAGCAAATCGTAAGGTAAATGACTCCAGTCTGCCGTCATGCCATCCACTGAGCTTACAGCTCTTAAACAAATAACATGCTCATATGTTCTTTCGTCGCCCATTACACCTACCGACTGTACCGGCAAAAATATCGCTCCAGCTTGCCAAACTTTATCATACCATCCCGAAGATTTCAAATTATTGATATAAATAGCGTCCGCTTCTTGCAGAATGGCTACTTTTTCGGGCGTAATATCATCTAAAATACGTATTGCTAAGCCTGGACCTGGAAAAGGATGTCTACCTAAAAGTGCCGGATCCATACCTAAGGTGGCACCTACCCTTCTAACTTCATCCTTGAATAATGTATTTAGAGGCTCTACCACTTTAAGCTTCATAAAATCAGGCAAACCACCCACATTATGATGCGATTTGATTGTTGCTGAAGGTCCTTTGACAGAAACCGACTCAATTACATCCGGATAAATAGTGCCTTGTCCAAGCCATTTCACATCCTGCACTTCATGAGCAGCATCATCAAAAACTTCAATAAATACCCTTCCAATTGCCTTCCTCTTAGTTTCTGGATCCTTAATTCCGGCAAGCTGACCTAAAAATCGATCTCCTGCCCTTACCCCACGAACATTAAGTCCCATGTGCTGATAAGAGTCCAAGACCTGCTCAAACTCACCCTTCCGCAATAAACCATTATCAACAAAAATACAGTGAAGATTCTTGCCTATTGCTTGATGTAAAAGCACTGCAGCAACAGATGAGTCTACCCCACCCGATAAGCCTAAAATTACTTTATCATTGCCTAATTTATCTTTCAGCGACTGGATGGTGGTTTCAATAAATGCATCAGGAGTCCAATCTTGACTACAGTCGCAAATATCCACCAAGAAATTTTTTAATAATTGCTTTCCATCAGTGCTATGTGTCACTTCTGGGTGAAATTGAATGCCGTAAACTTTAGTATTCTTTATTTGATAGGCAGCAACCTTAACAGAGTCGGTGCTCGCAATAATCTCAAAATGATCAGGAATGGAAGCGATGGTATCCGCATGCGACATCCATGTTTGAGAATTTGCCGGTATATTTTTAAATAAAGGATTAGACTGATCAATAAAATCAAGACAAGCTCTTCCATATTCGCGTGTTGAAGAAGCCTTAACCTCGCCGCCAGATTTTTGCGCGATGTATTGGGCGCCATAGCAAACTCCTAAAATTGGAAATTGTTGTTGGAGCGATTCGAAATCAATTTGAGGTGCATCTTCTTGACGCACAGAGTAAGGGCTACCAGAAAGGATGATTCCCTTAACGGCACTATCGAAAACAGGAAGATGATTAAATGGATGTATCTCGCAGTATACGTTTAGCTCTCTGACCCTACGTGCAATAAGTTGAGTGTATTGCGACCCGAAGTCAAGAATGATGATTTTTTCTTGCATGAGCAAAGATAACTTTTTTGCACAGAGGCGGAAAGTATTCTAAAAATCCTTTT
>JBIHZP010000154.1:0-3872 GCA_044231315.1 Daejeonella sp.
ATTCGAGTTTGAAAATGGTGTTAAAGGCTATAATTTTTGTCGCCAGCAAGATGGCTGTTCGGGCAAAAACTCAGTAGAAATTATCGGTTCGGAAGGTACTGCATTGTATCAGGGCCAAACACATAAAATAAGTGGCAAAACGAATTGGAATTATGAGGGTGAGAAGAGAGACATGTACCAAGTTCAGCACGATGAGCTATTTGCTTCTATCCGTTCGGGTAAGCCTTTAAATGATGGAGAAATGATGGCAAATAGTACTATGTTAGGTATTTTAGCTCGCATGGTTGCCTATAGCGGACAAACAATTACCTGGGAGCAGGCGATGAATTCGGAGAAGGTAATTGGTCCTGATTTTAATCAGTATAGTTGGGATCTGAAATGGCCTGTACCAGAGCCTGCAGTTCCGGGAATAACTAAGGTTTTGTAAAATGGTCTCGCAGAGGTATGGGTGGTACGGTGACAACACCGACCACAAGACCGATTATAGGGTAATAAGTGGTATGTTGCACCGTCCACAGAGGTATCAAAAGACTAACAGTTAAAATAAATGATATGATGAATAAAACATTAATTCTTTTTTTCGTATTGCTAATGACTAGCAACATTGCTTTTTCACAGGATGTGCTTTTTGAATTTGGTACTTCCAAAAATATGGAAGACGTTCTATCTGGTGCTAAAGTAAAAGATTCTCCATTGAAATGGGTTAATGTCAATACAACAAAAGAAACCTGGAAAGTAATGAAGGATGGAACGCTTTCTAATACAGGACTTCCAATAGGAGTGATACGTTCAGAAAAGCAATATGAGAATTTTATATTGCATGTGGAGTGGAAGCATATGGAAGCTGGAGGAAATTCGGGTGTATTTGCCTGGAGTGGTGCTAATCCAGTAGGGAAAAATCCACTTCCTGACGGTGTAGAAATTCAGATGCTTGACCTTGAATGGGTTGACCTCAACTTAAGAAATGGCGTAAGACCTCCAATTGCTTATGTTCATGGTGAACTTTTTGGTGTTCAGGGAGTAACAACTAGTGCCGATAATCCGCGAGGCGATAGGAGCAAGTCAATCGAGAACCGTGTGAAAGGTAAGGGTGAATGGAATACCTATGATGTTGTTTGTGTTGACGGCGTAATCAAACTATCTGTCAATGGAAAGTTTGTAAACGGTATCAGTAAATCCAGTCAGAAGAAAGGATATCTATGCCTAGAATCTGAAGGCGCACAAATCTTTTACCGTAATCTTAAAGTGATTGAACTTGCACCGGGTGTGACTTCTGCTGAGGAGACTGCCGCTTTGTTACAATAAATCCGGGATAAGGTCATTGTTGTTTAAAGGTCTATTTCAAGCTGAAATAGACATAAATGCTTGATATTTAAAATTCCTTTTTAATGATTGGAAATAAATTCCGACTAAAAAATACATTAAATGATGTCTTTTTCTAAAGACCTTAATAGGCAGCTTCCGAAAAAAAATATAGCCGCGTAAAACGACTCTTAATCGCCTTGTAATCAATATTTTCTATGTTATTATAAAATTCATCTCATCGAAATATTACAAATGTGGCTAGCATTTTTAATTATATTTATTAAAATTTAATTAAGACGCCCAAACTCAAGCAATATCTATCTAAACGTGTCATTAATCATGAAAAGAGCCCTGATTCTAATTATATTCTTCCTTTTTGTACAGGTTGCTATGGCTCAAACTAGCGATTTGCCTTATGCCATACTTATTAAAGGAGGCCATGTGATTGATCCTAAAAACAACATCAATGAATTGATGGATGTAGCCATCAATAAAGCTGGTAAAATTGCTGCTGTAGCAAAAAATATTGATTCTAAATCTGCTACTAGAGTTGTGAATGCAAAGGGATTATATGTCACTCCTGGTATTATCGATATGCACACGCATAATTTTGCAGGAACAGAACCAGATAAGTACCTAAGAAATAGTTATTATGCGAATCAGCCGGATGGTTTCTCATTTCGTGTAGGGGTAACTACGGTGGTGGATGCGGGAAGTGCAGGTTGGAGAAATTTCGAGAAGTTTAAGGATCAGACCATTGACAGATCAAGAACAAGAGTATTGGCTTTCCTGAATATTGTTGGTGAAGGAATGGCCGGTGGAGCAATCGAACAAGATAATGGAGATATGGATGCTCGTTTATCTGCTGATATGGCATCAAAGTATAAGGACCTAATTGTAGGATTTAAGGTTGCGCATTATAATAAACCAGACTGGGTGCCGATCGACCGTGCCATTGAAGCGGGAAAAATTGCTGGGAATATTCCAGTGATCGTTGATTTTGGTGGCTCTGGCCTTTCATTAGAGGAGCTGACCATGAAAAAATTCCGCCCGGGCGATATTTATACCCATACCTATGGTGGCGGAGGTAAAGATCGCGAAGCAATTACTGATCCATTAACGGGTAAATTAAGACCTTTTGTGTTTGAAGCAAGGCAGCGAGGTGTGATCTGGGATGTGGGTCATGGTGCTGCAAGCTTCTCCTTTAGCCATGCTATTCCAGCGACTAAAGCAGGTTTTTTTCCAGATGTGATCAGCACAGATCATCATGGAGGAAGCATGAATTCGGCGATGAAAGACATTTTAAACGTGATGGACAAATTTTTAACGCTAGGCATGGAAATTCCAGCGATTATCAACTCAGTGACATGGAAGCCGGCACAAGTCATTCACCGGGAGCAGCTTGGTAATCTTTCTGTGGGATCAGAGGGTGATGTTACGGTATTGCGTATCCGCAAGGGAAAATTTGGGGTTTTCGATCAAATGGGTCAGCGTTTAGAAGGCAAGCAGCGTTTTGAATGTGAAGTAACGGTCAAAGGCGGGCGCGTTTTCTATGATCTTAATGGTTTAACAAGTCCGCTACCCAAAGTAGTTGGCGGATTACCAAGCCTCTAATAATATGGTTATGAAAAGAAGAGAATTAATTAAGGGATTGAGTGTTTTACCATTGGCAGGAGTAGTTTCTGGATCTACTATACAGTCGGCTTTCGGAGCAGTTCCTTCAGTAGCCCAGAAGGGTGGAAAAAGTATTTATGAAGCCATTGGTGTTCGCCCGCTGATCAATGCAAGAGGTACGGTTACCGTAGTTGGCGCTAGTCAGATATTACCTGAAGTGCAGCAAGCGATGGATGATGCGGTCCGTGAATACGTGCAGATCGATGAGCTAATGGATGCTGTTGGCGATCGCTTGGGTAAATTAACTGGTGCCGAATTTGGCTATGTTAGCTCCGGTGCATCGGCTGCAATAACTGCTGGTACTGCAGGATGTGTTACAGGCGGCGATCCAGATAAACTCTGGATGATTCCGAACCTTACTGGAATGAAAGATGAGGTCATTATTCCTTCCTATTCACGTTCAGCTTATGATGCAGCGGCGAAGGCTGTCGGTGTAAGGATGGTGGAGGTTTCCACACTGGAAGACCTCAAACTTGCTATTGGTCCGCGGACTGCCATGATCCTCGTTCTTGCAGGATCCCGTTCCGAAAACGGACCATTATCATTAAAAGAAATTTCTTCTGTTGCAAAACCACTGGGTATTCCTATTTTGGTTGATGCGGCTGCCGAAGGGTTAGAATTGCCAAATCCTCATCTATCCCAAGGTGCAGATCTTGTTGCTTATAGTGGAGGTAAATACCTCCGCGGACCGCAATGTGCGGGTATTTTGATTGGGCGAAAGGATTTGGTCATTGCTTCAAGAATTAATGCGGGTCCGCATCATGGCTTTGGCCGCGGCTTTAAAGTCGGCAGGGAAGAGATCATGGGAATGTTAACCGCCGTAGAAATGTGGTTTAAGCGCGATCATGCAGGCGAATGGAAAACCTGGGTATCATGGGGAAATCACATCATGA
>JBIHZP010000155.1:0-3842 GCA_044231315.1 Daejeonella sp.
TTTTATTAATTGAAACTGCCACTACTACTTGCTCTATCGCATTAACTGAAAATGGCCATGTGATCGCAGTAAAAGAGCTTAATGAATCCAATATCCATGCTAGCCAAATCACGCTTTTTATTGAAGAGGTGATGAAGGCTGCCAAGAAAAATTATTCTGACCTTCAGGCTGTTGCAGTTAGTATGGGGCCGGGATCATATACTGGATTGAGAATTGGTGTTTCTACAGCCAAGGGGCTTTGCTATGCACTTGATATTCCATTAATCGCCATAGACACCATTCAAGCAATGGCTTCAGGTTTAATAAAAGCTGTGGATTTTCCTGAATCGGGACTTTTAATTCCGATGCTTGACGCCAGAAGGATGGAGGTTTATACCGGCGTGTATCGCAAAGATTTGAGCATTGTTGAAGCCGTAAGTGCTAAAATTGTTGATGAAGAATCATTTAAAGAATACAAAAACTATGAACTCTTTCTTTTTGGTGATGGATCTGATAAATTCAAGAATCTCTTTTCAGACCAGAAAAATATTCATTTTGTCGATTTTTCAACATCTGCCTCACATCTAAGCTCTTTAGCTCTAGAGAAATTCAGTAAGGCCCAATTTGAAAATGTAGCTTATTTTGAACCATTTTATTTAAAAGATTTTCTAGTTACTAGTCCCAAGAAAGCTAATATTTAATCTTTTTTCTGGATTAGTTTTTTAATAAATCCTCCATTTGTGTTTTTTGTAAAGCCGGGTATTTGAGTTGCATTGGCCTGGTGTTCCAATACTTTTCCGAATTTAACTGCAAAACCCATGTAAAATGAGGCGCCAGTGTACCCACCGGCATAACTTGTTTTACTTGAATTAATATTTTTGAAGATTTCTACTGTTTTTGAAAGGTGATCACTGCCTATATAAAACTCAGTGTTCGGATTTTTAATCATAATCTGGCCGCCTAACTGTAGTAACCCATTCGTGTTATAATTCGCCAATCCCGTAAATACATATTGTTTTACGTGGAAATTATTTACCAAGGCAATGTCTCCTCCCTTATAGTAAACGCTTTTTGATAGGATCAAATTAGGACGATAATTACCGAAGTTCTTATTGATTAAGATTTCAGCCTTGCCGTTCAGGATACTCACATAAGATTTATTTTCCGACAGTTTGCTAATATTGTTGTCGATACTATCTGCAAGTCTTTCATCTGCACTTTCATTCGATGCTTTCTCAATGAGTATCTTGCCGGTATCAAAATCATATTGGTACGAATTTTTATCCCATTTTATGAATCCTAAATCTTTTAAGTTACCCATTACAAACCAGCCGTCGCGCAATTTATAACTGGCACTCGCTGTGATGGATAGACCTGGATTTTTGAAGTTAGGTTTAATCATTTCTGTTTTAAAATTGTCAAACTTAAAACTTGAGCGCAACCTCCCTCTTAATGAAATTTCCATGATATCTGCTGCTTCGTCAAGTGCTATATCTGATTTAGAAACCTTCAAATTGGTATAGCTGATTCCGCTCAACAGACTTATTTTGGTGCCTAAAGCTAAGCGTTTTGTCGGGTTTTGGCGGTAGCTCAAACTAAATTGATGGTAGGTTTGACTATAAGCTTTAATATTGAATAAATCATCCATAGAACTGGTATCAAATATTCTGTAATCATCAAATACGGCAAAAACTTCATTGGTTACTTCAGCACGAGTGTCGTTTCTAACTTGCCAGGATAATCCAATTTCTTGATACTTCTTTACCGATTTTAATATTCGAAGCATCGCTAGGTAATTATTCGAATTTAAGGTTAGGGTGTTTCTTTTGCTTTGTCCAATAGTTAGATCGCGTCCGTTAAATAAGCCATTATAAATCAATGTCTTAAATGCAGATTCTGCAGGTCCTGAAAATGTAGTATTTAAGCTGATTGTAGGAATGAAAAAATTGAAAGCTATTCTGCGACTTGTATCCACCTGATAGGTTTTTTGGGAAGGGTTTTCAAAGCTATCGTAGAGCGTTCGGCTATTGTAAAGTGAAAATTGTTGCGCATGAGTTGCTACTATTGACCCAGAAAATAGGGCAATCAAAGTGATTGTTCTTCTTAGGAATTGATGTTTACCTTGAGTTTTGATCATTTAAATTTAATTGATTTCTAAACTATCTACGTTTAAAATGGTTTCTTGTTTGGGTGTAGATAGTTTGTATCCCGTATAAATATTAGTAAAAAAATGATCTTTATTGCTCGTTAACTGATATGAAAATGCGTAAAGATCTTTTAATCCGTGTTTAGTAGGACTAAAATTATCTGCATAATTCTTTTTCAATATATCCTGCATCAGACTCCCCGAATTGCTAATATGCAGAAAAAATGAAATATTGCTTTGATCAGCAACAAATTGATCAAATTGAGTAAAAGCGTCCATTTTTACAAGAAACCTATTTGAATTATAATCGTTTAAATACCGCTGCAGTGTGCCTGGCGAATTTGAGAGTATAAGTAAATTGTCATGAATCATATAAAATGGCTTCACATATTTTTTTAATGGCTCACCCCAATAATAGTAAAACAAGTCCCCATAATTCATTTTTTTTATGCTTTCAGAATAGGATGAACTCAACAGTTCCAGAAAAAATTGCATTTGGGTTCCGTTCGTCAATTTGATGATTACTAAATTTTCAAAAGTGGAAAGCTGTATCGTAGAAAATTCAGAAGCCCATAATTTTTGAATATCCCGATCAGGATTTAATCCGGTTTCACTAATAATTTTTGTTATCTGACTTTCTAACTTTTCCAATTCTTTTTCCTCCTTAAACAATGTTTTTAGTTCATTGTGAAAGGTTTTGTAATTAGATAATCCATAACTGATAGAGTTTGCAGTATTATAGGGCATAATCTGTTTAAGGCTATTTTTTGCCGGACTCTGATTTAAGAATAGCTTCATATAACTATTCTGATTAGCCCTAATATGACGCTCTCCATTAAACATCAAGGCATCAATTTTATAATTCAAAGTCAGGCTTGAATAGCCTGAAAAACTCTCAAACAATGCAAAATTACCACTGATTGTTTTCTTGAAAAAAGGACTCAATAGCACGTTTTTATTGTAATTTATAAAAAGATTAGCTAGGGCATTTCCCTTTTTTTTGATACCCTCATTAATAATGTTCATGAATTCGGGCTCGATTTTCTCTGAATTTTCGTTCAGGGTCCTAATTAATAATTCCTTATTGACACTTCCACGGGCAATCCCTCTGTCCATAAATAAATAAAAAGGTTTTTTAAGTACTTGCGACTCAATTTGAAAAATATTTAGTCCGTTTTCTTCCAGTGTCCTGACTTGATTTTGCTTGTTCGGGCTTAAAAACTTTCCTATATCTTCTTTTTTTAGTAAATCATTTATGCCAATTGACCATAAATAGTCTATGCCATTTGTTTTGGATGGATGAAATGATAAGAAAACCATTTGACCTTTTGTTAAAGATTCCAAAGTGGTATTATTTGAAATGAAATCCCTTAAAAAACCCATTTCATCCTTCTTTTGTTGACCGGCAATGGTATCGAAAAGCGTGTTCTCGTTTAATATATCGTATAAATCTTGCTCATGTTGGAATTGCAAAATTAAGCCAGCATCAGCAGGAATTTCACTTAATATCCTATTACTATTGCGGCTATTAACATGCAAATTCGAGAAATATATATAGGCAAAGACTCCCACAATAATTAATAAAATTGCAATGAGTCCAATTATTTTTTTCATGGATTGTAATTTAAACAAATTTAAATTTTTATGAATCAAATAAGAATTGCAAACATGTTTATTAAATTAGCAATCTAAACTAACAATATGAATAAACGCATAA
>JBIHZP010000157.1:0-3816 GCA_044231315.1 Daejeonella sp.
TCTATCCATGCGAAACACATAAATTCCCAAAGCATTCGATCAAATGATTCACTGTTTAAAAAATTGAAACACAATATTTCGATTGCTTTGGCAATTCGACAACAATTGGATTGGTTTTATCTTAGTTCAGGTGGCGATGGTGAGATAGTTAAACCACATCAAATTGGTGATTCCATGTACCTTTTTCATTCCCCAAAACATCACCCATTTTTTCAAAAATTTAAGGTAACAATTGAGGCCATAAATAAAATTAGTACGATCATAGATAAAATTGATATCTATTTATAATTTTATAGAATTTACTAATAAGCTACAAATTTTTTTTTATATCAATAAATCATTGTCAAAATAGCACAAGCCATTTTCCGAAAATCTACTCATTTTTTATCTGAATGACTTTTTGATTTTGCTGGCTAAATAGTAAAATCTCAATCGTCCCCTTCCAACGTGCGGCATCGTATTTTGCGACAACATCTTTGGTATTATTAGTTTCCTGCGAATCAACTTTAAGAATCACATCATTTGCTTTCAGTCCATTGCGATCTGCCTTGCTCCCCTTCGTCACCGCAACCACATAAACACCCCTTTCCGAATCCATACCCGTAGCAGAACGTTCACCCAATCCCTTTAATTTTTTAAGGGTTGCGCCATTCCATTCCACTAGAATTTCCTCATTAGAAAGCATTTCGGTATATAATTGGCGCGGCAAAATTGGCTTTTTAGCTTTCTCCTGCAGTGATTTTTCAAGAACTCCAAACTGATCCATGCTGAAGTTCTCAAAGCCGATCTTTAAGGCATCCGACTGATCGCTAACACGAAAATCACCTTGAGAAGCATTGATAAATAGTGGATCACCCGATTTAGAATTTTTATCTGTTCCATTTAATCTGGCTTTAGCGAGCGACGAAGAATCCGTGAAGAAATTACGGTCAATCAATTCTCCCCAGCCATTGAGTTGTATGGGTTTATACTCATCCATCACAATGTTTCCGGTAAAGGTATCATGGCTCTTTGCAAACCAAACATGCGGATGAAAAGAGTTATTCACCATCACATTATTTTTTACCGTACGATAAAATCCTTCCCGCAATTTTATTCCTCCATTCAAACAGAGATTATTGAAAACCTTATAATTTGAACTGCCATCATCCAGATCAATATCCCAACCATTATCGCAACGGAATCGATTGTTCCGAATGGTAATCGGACGAATCACATCCGCTAATATCAGTCCCGGAGCCTGGTCTACAATCTTCTGAATGGTGCTATAAACCGGATGCCAGAACCTATCCCTCCCCCAGGAATTAAATGCACCATGGTCGCCGGTTTCCATCACTGTATTAAAAACATCATTAAATGCGATATCATGACCGCCCCAGCATCCATCTCCGATATTAATTCCTGCACGCGGCACATCAAAAATTGTATTATGATGCACAGCAATATCCATCGACATACTTATTTGGACTCCTGCGGCTTGCTTTTCTATCCTCCCAATATTCTCAATCAGATTGTTTTTTGCAATGCATTGTGCGGGGTAGTTATTATTTAACGGACCAGCAATTTTATCAATTTGATCAAAAGGAACAAATTGATTGTATTCAAAACTCGGAGATCGAACGGCGGAAGGATCTCCGACGAAACATATTCCATTAGCCCCGGCATTTGAAATATGACAGCCACTAATCTCCGTATTACGGTTATAATTATTAACAAAAATGGCATTGCCTCCAACCGAATTTATAAAACACTTTTTAATAGAACAGTTACGAGTGCCTTCAAACAGGACTGCTGCACCGCGGTAAATTACCCAATCACTGCGAAGAAGAGGCTCTTTCGTATCCATAAATGTTCTCAGAGTATGGGTTAGTTCAAAACCTTCAATACTTATATTTTCAACTGGCGACTTTTCTGTGCCACGAAATTCAAAAAGACTTTTTAACTGTGGCACTTCAATGAGCGCGTCAAGTAAATTCAAATTAGCTGGCGGATAAAAATAAAGGGTTTTTTCTTTAGCTGCATAAAACCACTCGCCTGCTGTATCTAATTCTTCGCGGATATTTTCAACAAAACGGATTCGATCGTGCATTCCCATTTGGCGATTATTTTGCCATCCTCCAATGGTTTTTAGATCCCCATTGGAATCCTTTTCAGTAATCTGTGAATGAAAGCCACCCCATTCATGCTTGTGTAAACTATGAATAAAGCCGCCTGCGGGATCAGACCATTTAGCAATGCGCTCTTTTGAGATGGCATCTGCAGCAGAACCATTGTAATATTTGGCAGCACTGTTGAAGTTGGGATATCTTGCCATCGACTGTAACTTGCCATTCACAAACAATTGTTCAATCACCAATGGATCTTGAATTTTAGCTTTATAAATAGGTCCGCTATGCTTTTCCCAGTTCAACTTCAAAGGCATTCCACCGCTAATTTTCACCCGCTCATCGGCATAGGGCTTGTAAATTAATGGCTTCCCCTCATCAGGTCTTGAGTCGGCAGCCGAAAAAATAAGAGGTGCCTTTAGGTAATAAGTTCCTGCTCTTAAATAAATAAAACCTATCGACTTATCCTTTCGGGATAAAGACTGGGCTTTTGCAATGCTAGCTAATGGTTTTTGTAAAGTCCCGGGATTATTATCATTTCCATTTACCGCAACAAAAAGTTCGGTATGGGAGCTAGTCTTTTTAATCTGGGATTGAACCTCTAGAGAAAAGACAGTTAAAAAAAATAAAACCGAAACCAAGCGCAAACTTGTAAAACAGATGTGCAGAAAATTTGAACATAATGTCTTTGTATTTTTTAATCCCATCGAACCGCTTTGTTTTACTTGCAGAATATAATTCCTGTAGAGATGAAATTAAGCATTCCGATTAATAATACAATGGCTAAAAGTGGAGGATGTTGTGCGATTACATTTATCGCTTAATGAACGAACCATTCACCTGGCTAATCATAGCTCAGCAAGTTCAATAATTGGGCATGAGGGGGACAAGGATTGTGGCTAAGGTAAATTATTGTGGCTAAAGCTAAGCTCAATAATCAATGGCTTAATCGAACGCTCACCCAGCAATAAATAAGCATTCCATAAAAAACCTGCCTTATTCTTTCAAATAAGGCAGGTTCTTCTTTGTTTTGATACCGAAATATGCTTATTTCTTTTTCTTCTTGATTAGGTTTTGAACGTTTACTTGTAAAGCCAACTCGAAGGTGCCCAGTACATAATCAGAAATAGGACTCTGTGCATTATTGTACATCCCTAAAAACTGCCATTCGTTATTGTGTAAATAGCTAATGCCAAAGGTTGAACTCTTATTGGTATGGTATATTCCAGTAAAGCCCAGCTTATTGTTTGAGGTTCTTACTTCGGCTGCAATATCTACAATGTCCGTATAGTTTTTGATGTTACGGTAAGCCAACTTGGTATTGATTCTCCATTCGGCCATAGGGATTGAATACGAGGTGCCCACGTAAAACAGATTGAAATCAGTCCCTAAATTTAAGTCGCCATTATCTTTACTGAACTGAGACTTCAAGTTATAAACCGCGCCATCAATACTAAACCTGTCGCTGGTAAAACCGAATCCGAAATCACCATCAATCAGCGCCTTGCGGTCGTTAAAGCGGGCAATGTTTCGATCGTTCGGATCACCAATGATATTTTCAGTGTTGAAGCTAACCGTTTGAACGCCTAGATTCATTCCGAAGTGCAGTCTGCTAGAGCCATCATTAACCTGTAAGGCATAAGAATAGGTCCCATACATTTTAGTATGACTGATATCGCCTGCTCTGGCATTGATCACAGAAAAACCTGTA
>JBIHZP010000158.1:0-3799 GCA_044231315.1 Daejeonella sp.
TGCTCCTTGCTCTTTGCTCCAAAAGAGGCTCTCGAAGCCATTATGCAACATCTAAAACAGTAAATTTATAGCCAACTCGAATTCTGTCCTTACTCTTTGCTCCTTGTTCTTTGCTCCTTGCTCCTTGTTCTTTGCTCCTTGCTCCTTGCTCCTTACTCCTTACTCTTTGCTCCAAAAGAGGCTCTCGAAGCCATTATGCAACATCTAAAACAGTAAATTTGTAGCCAACTCGAATTCTTTCTTTTTGTCCTTGCTCCTTGCTCCTTATTCTTTGCTCCAAAAAGATCCCTAATAATAATTAAAACAAAAACTTCTTATTTTGTTTTAACAGGCGCTTCCACCAAAACCTCTTGTGATTCCGGAATTTCTTCAGCAAGGATTTCGGGGGCATTACTGATTGCTAATTGATAGGCATTCTCATCAAATTCGTTTTCACTTTTTGCAATAACAATGGTCGCAACACCATTCCCAATCAAATTGGTGATTGATCTGGCTTCCGACATAAAGCGGTCAACTCCCAATAAAATAGCAACATTTTCAACAGGCATGATTTTAAGAGCTACGAGCGTAGTGCTTAGCACAATAAAGCCGCTTCCAGTTACTCCAGCAGCACCCTTTGAGGTGAGCATTAATACGCCCATTGCGGTAATCTGCTGTGTAACGGTTAAATCAATTTGATATACTTGAGCTAGAAAAATCAGGGCCATCGACAAATAAATAGAGGTGCCATCCAGGTTAAAGGAATAACCTGTTGGAATTACAAGTCCTACCACCGACTTAGAGCAACCAAATTTCTCCATTTTTGAAAGCATGCTCGGCAATACCGATTCGGACGAGGAAGTTCCAAGCACCACTAAAATTTCTTGGCGGATGTATTTAAGATATTGCCATAAACTGAATTTATATAAATATGCAATCAGATTTAATATGCCAAATATAAAAAGGAAACATGTTAAATATACAGCTATCATGATCTTACCCATTGGCAAGAGCGTTGAAAGACCATAGGTTCCAATGGTATAAGCCATACCTCCAAATGCGCCCAGTGGGGCTAGTTTCATGATGAATTTCATCATGTTAAAGATAACTTGCGAGAGACGTTCAAAAGTGGCCAATAAAGGAGCTGCCGCTTCATTCATTCTACTTAAGCCAAAACCAAATAAAATGGCAAAAAACAATATTTGTAAGATGTCACCCCGACTAAATGAATCGATGATGTTACTGGGAATTATGTTCGCTATAAACTCTATCCAATTGATACTTTCTGTGGCAAGTGGAGTATTTAATTTTTGATTGCTTACTATCGGTATTACACCTTTGCCAGGCTGAAATACGTTCGCAACCACTAAACCTATGAAAATTGCTAAGGTTGTTATGATTTCAAAATAAAGTAAAGCTTTTCCACCTACGCGACCAACTTTTTTCATGTCGCCCATTTTTGCAATACCAAGCACAATGGTAAAAAATATGATTGGGGCTATTAACATGCTAATCATGTTAATGAAGGTTTTGCTAATAATTCGGGCTGTAGGTGCAAAACTTGGAAATACTACTCCAACTAAAACACCAAGCGTAATAGCAAATAATACTTGAAAAGTCAGGTTTGAATAAATACGTTTCATTTCAGATGAATGGGTACAAAAAGAACGACAAATATACTGATTGTGTACTTGTCGTTCTTATTGTGTTATAAATTATTTGCCTAGAGAGATTAAGTTAGTAAATAATCTGTAAGCTCCCGGAACACCAGCAGGCAATTGTCTGAACCATGAATAGCCTGTAAAAACAAAGTTTCCTTTACCATATTTAGCTATTAATAAACCCCCATTCAATTTCGCTTCACCGGTATCTCCAGTTGCAATGATTGCTTCATATTCTTTACTCCATTCATTAGAGAAGTACAAACCTCTTTCCTGAACCCATCCATTAAAATCAGCATTGCTAATCTTGTTTGGAGTGTTCAATACTGGATGCTCTGGTTTTAAGAAAACAACTTCAGCATTCTCCTCCGTTACCCTATCACGTGATATCTTTAAAGGATAAGGACCCGGATTTACTAACAGACCGCTGTTCGTATTATACTGAACGATAAGATTTCCTCCATTATTGACGTATTCCATTAGTTTACTATGATAAATGGTGATACGTTCGACCGTATTGTAGGCACGAACTCCAAGAATTATAGCATCATACTTTTCTAAATTCTCTTTATACATATCACCGTCAGCCAATAGTGTTACTTCATAACCAATTTGTTTCAGTGAACCCGGAACTTCATCGCCGGCACCCATTAAATAGCCTATGTTTTTACCTTTTTTGACCAAATCGAACTTTACAACCTTTGCTGAAGCAACCGGGAAAGATACTTGCACTGGAATATGCTCGTAGCTAATGGTGTTTAAACTTTTGTTATATGAATTTCCATCGATGGTAACAACTGCCTGAAATTCATCTTCTTTGGCATTTTCAGGTGAACTAACCATAAATTGAAAGGTTTGTTCTTCCCCCTCATTCACAAAAGTAAATGGAACAGAGGCAGGACTTACTTTCCATTCGCTCGGAATTTTTAATTCCAGCACACCTTTTAAATTAGCCTTTCCTGACTTTACGGTAACGTTTACCTGTTTAGGTTTGTTATCTGTAAACATATAAACCTTTTCTGCAATGTTTGAAAATACAGGAGGTGAAACAATGAATGGCTGATAAATTTCTCCGATTACCTTATCGTTATATTTATACTTAACTGGAATAGTAAATGTTATTGGTGTTCCTGCAACAGACAAAACAATATTCACATTTGCTACAGGTCTATTTTCAGGAAGTCCGACATTCTCTTGTTTGGCAATATAGAAAAGCCCAAGTGAATCTTTCCTTTCCAACCAATAAGGCTGTGAATAGGGAGTATTGGCAGGAACTGTGGCATTGGAAATGAATTTCTTGCCTACGTTAGAAATCAATGCCGTATTAACCGTAGAATCTGCCTTGTAAGGATAGCCTACTGAAATTACAGACATTGGTATACTTGAACGATTGATTACCTCCAGTTGCAGCTTAAAACTCTGCCCGGGACTTACTGAAGAATTACCTGCAATGGCCTCAAGAAAAAGCCCTGTTGATTCCTGAATGATCTGTTGTATTTCATTTAATTTGATATCTTTCCAATAACTATCCGGTAAGTTCTGGATTTCATTTTTGGCAAGGATTAGTGAAGGAACGATAGCAGAGGGATTAGAAGAATTAAAGCTATCAATGGCCTTATTTATGGCCATTTGCACTTTGCTATTATTTTGTATTCTTGACCAGCCTGTATTTACCCCTTCAAAAAGATCAACTTTGGCAGAATCTCCCATAGTGTGTTGAAAGTAATCCATGTAAGCACCACGGCTACCCGTAGATCCGAAACCTTGGCTCCTGTGCATACTTCGGCTTTCAGCTGAAAGTTCGCCATAAGATTTTCCAAGTAGTGGATTAAATTGACCAACATCCATTTTAATAAGATTTTTTGCTGCTTTTTCAAAGTCCTCAGGATTTCTAAATCCCCATGAACTTAAATTCCATACTAATCTCTTTACCTTCCAAACACTCACATATTTCAGTTGCTCAGGAAACCTTTTTGGATCTGCTGCCGCAACAAAAGCATCTTCGGCTAAAATAGAAGAAGCACTATGCTGACCATGCCCTGCACGTGAATCTTTGGGGAAGCGAGTGATCATAATATCCGGTTTAATATTACGAATTACCCATACTACATCGGCTAAAAGGGTTTCTCTATTCCATATTGAAAATACCTCTTCTGGGT
>JBIHZP010000015.1:0-12246 GCA_044231315.1 Daejeonella sp.
TATGAAAAGGCTGAATTAGGTTATTTAGGTATTCTCGCCAATTTTATCCGTGAAAGGCACCATGGCGACAAAACCTATTTTAATCGCAATTTTCATATAGAGCCTACTAATTTATGTATCTATGATTGTAAATTCTGTTCTTATTCGGTATTAATTAAGGAGAGAGCAGATGGTTGGGAATACACCCTAGAACAGATGCTTGACATCGTTAAGAAATACGATGATCAAGCAGTTACTGAAGTGCATATTGTTGGTGGTGTTCTGCCTCAGTATGATTTAAAATTTTATTCCGACTTATTTACTGCTATCCATAAACACAGACCAGGGCTCCACGTAAAAGCCTTAACACCTGTAGAATATCATTATATTTTCAAAATGGCCAAGGTTGATTACGCAACAGGCATGAAATTAATGAAAGAAGCTGGTTTAGATTCGATTCCTGGAGGTGGTGCTGAAATTTTTGCGCCAGAAATTAGAGAAATCATAGCAAAGGACAAGTGTAGCGGCGAGCAATGGCTACAAATACATGAAGAATGGCATAAATTAGGTATGCGATCAAATGCAACCATGCTATATGGTCATATTGAGAAATTCGAACATCGTGTTGATCACCTAGAAAAGCTTCGTGCTTTACAAGATAAAACTGGTGGTTTTCAGACATTTATTCCCTTAAAATTTAGAAATCAAGACAATCAAATGTCGCATTTACCAGAAGTTTCGGTAATTGAAGATCTACGTAATTACGCCATTTCTCGTATTTATCTCGACAATTTTGAACACATTAAAGCTTATTGGGCGATGATTAGTCGAAATACGGCACAATTATCCTTAAACTTTGGTGTAGACGATATAGATGGAACGCTTGACGATACCACCAAAATTTATTCTATGGCAGGTGCTGAAGAGCAGCACCCCGCAATGAGCACTCAAGAATTAGTTGAACTCATAAAACAGATTGGAAGAGAACCTATAGAACGAGACACTTTGTATAATGTGATAACAGATTATAAAGATTTCGAATTCCCTACAGAGGAAAAGCCTAAATATTATCAATTACCAGTAATCAATTGAGTAAAATAATTTATATCATTCGGCATGGGGAAACTGACTTGAATAGACTTGGTATTGTTCAGGGACGAGGAATGGATACGGAATTAAATGAAAAGGGGAGAGCACAAGCCGACAGTTTCTACAGATTATACAAAGATGTTCCCTTTGATAAAATATATACTTCTACTTTAAAAAGAACGCATCAAACAGTTAATAAATTTATTGACAATCATATTCCATGGGCCCAATTTCCTGGTTTAGATGAATTGGGATGGGGTATTCATGAAGGCCAAGAAAGTACTGAAAAAATAAGATCTGATTTTCATCAAATTACCGAAAATTGGAGATCCGGAAAATTGCATCACAAGTTTGAAAATGGCGAAAGTCCCCTTGAAGTAAAAGAACGCCAATTAATTGTTCTTGAAAAGCTAATCGAAGAAAATGATGATGAAAATATTCTAATCTGCATGCATGGTCGTGCGATGCGCTTGTTTTTATGTCTTTTAACAAATAAGCCTCTTACTGAAATGGATACCTTTCCGCATTCAAATACCTGCCTTTACAAGCTTGATTTTGACGGAAAAGACTTCCACATCCTTGAGTTTAATAATACGAAGCATTTAGACTAATTATTCGATTGATTTTGAACAAGATAAAAGTATCTGCCGTTTCTTATACCAATTCCAAGCCATTCGTTTATGGTTTAATGCATTCAGATATCAAAGATCAAATTGACCTAAGTTTAGATATCCCTTCAGCATGCGCTATAAAACTTATTAATAATCAAGTAGATATAGGATTAGTCCCAGTGGCTGCCTTACTGCAAATCCCTAATTATGAAATCATTTCTGATTATTGCATTGGGGCAAATGGAGCGGTCGATTCTGTATTTATTTTCAGCAATAAACCGATTGGGGAGCTAAAATCACTGAAATTAGATCCTCAATCTCGCACCTCAAATTATTTAGCAAAGGTTTTAATTAAAAATTACTGGAAGTGTAATCCTGAATTTATAGATGATGAAAATGCTGACGGATTTGTTCAGATTGGTGATAGAACTTTTGGAAAGAAAAATCAATTTGCATATCACTATGATTTAGCTGAAGAGTGGTTTAAATTCACTTCTTTACCCTTTGCATTTGCGGTATGGGCATCCAATAAACCCATATCTGAACGTTTTAAAATAGATTTTAATGCTTCGTTAAAATTTGGAATTAGCCAAAGAAATCAAGTTTTGAAAGAATTACAAGAAGTTGATAATTTCGACTTACACGATTACTTGATGAACAAAATCGATTTCAATCTAAATGAAGAAAAATTAAAGGCTATCGAAAAGTTTCATAAATTAATTAGAGATCTCTAAAAAACTCATAATCTGCTTAAGACTAGTTGTATCGCTTGGTCAATTATTTTCGCCGGATTGTTTGAGAATTCAAATTTAACTCTACTTGCTAAAATTGCATTTACAGATATTGCTTTATGTCCCATAGCCTTCGCTAAGGCGTATATTCCTGCTGTTTCCATTTCCAAATTGGTAATTCTTTGATTCCCGCATGAAAAACTACTAAACAATTCAACTAAACCAGGGAAAGCACTCTTTGCCCGAACTTCTCGTCCCTGGGGGGAGTAAAATCCAGGGGCTGTCACTGTTATGCCCTTTGGGAGATCTTTCCCAATTCTTTCTAATAATTGTGAATTAGCTGCCGTGATATAGGGAGAAATACCCTTCAAATGATGGAAATGCGATTTTATTGCATCTAATAATAATACCTCATCTCCATTAAGTTCATGAACATAGTATTGCATTAAGGCATCCAAACCTAAACCATATTCAGAAACTAAAATACTATCCATTGGAATATCATTCTGCACTGTCCCGGATGTTCCAATTCGTATAATTTCAAGGCTTTTAAGCTGATCCTTAACTTTTCTAGTTTTAAAATCTATATTAACAAGTGCATCAAGTTCATTAAGTACAATATCAATATTATCCGTTCCGATTCCAGTAGAGAGTACCGTAATTCGTTTTGAAGCTATATATCCGGTATGCGTAATAAATTCACGTTTGCCTTTTTTAAGCTCTATTCGATCAAAATACCTGCTTACTTCGGAGACTCTATCAGGATCACCCACAGTAATAACCGTATCTGCAACATCTTCAGGCAATAAATTTAGATGATAAATACTACCATCTTGATTTGTGATTAAATCGGCATTTGAAATTTGACTCATGGGTAATTAAATAGATCAATTATAAATTTACAGCTTATTTTAATGATTAATTAATGAAATTTATGCTGAATTAAGCACTCCACTGAACTCCCTCAATTTTTTCTAATCGCGCAAGAACCTGATTTACTTGAGATTGTCTAATTGCAATATCGAAGCGACAATTAAGGTCAAAACTCTGATTGAAAAGCTTTAAATTCTCGTCTTTAATAACCTTCATAACCTCATTCATTACCGGATGCCCAAATTCTATTTTAAAGGTCAAGTCAACTGTTTTTTCAATGATAATGGACTGATTAATTGCTTCCATTGTAGCACATTTATACGCGTTAATTAATCCGGGTACGCCTAATAAGGTTCCACCAAAGTACCGTACAACAAGTGCTAAAACGTTGGTTAAATCATTTGATAAAAGCGTATTTAAAATTGGTCTACCAGCTGTCCCTGAAGGTTCACCATCATCATTAATTCTAAATACTGAACGATCCGGGCCAATCCGAATTGCCCAGCAGAAATGCCTAGCCTTGGGATGCAAAGCTTTTATCTCAATAATTATATTTTTTATCTCTTCATCTGATTTTATGGGATACAGATAAGCAATAAAACGACTTCCTTTATCTCTAAAAACTCCTTCGGATACTTCTTTAATCGTTTTATAGGTATCGTCGAAAAGCATGATTTTTATTTGGAGAAGTATAAAACAATAATTGAGAATACGGCGAGTAGTATTCCAGCATAATTTAGCCGACTAAGCTTCTCACGAAAAATGAAAACACCAACAGCTGACCCTAAAATAATTACTCCAATATTCATACTTGAAAATACGATGGATGGTTGATTTGCCAAATCCTGATGCGCTTTTAAGTAAAAGAGGATATTGCCGAAATTTGCTATACCCAAAATCCAGCCACATATCAAATTGATTAAAGTAAACTTTAATTTTTTAAAGAAATAAAGGTATAAGAGATAAGAAATAGATAGTAAAAATGCAATGATGAATATGATCAAGAGGGAGGATGTAAATGGAATACCTGTAGTTTTGGCAATTTGCTTAAATAAAGTATCAATGATCCCCATACCAATAAAAACTAGAACTGGATAAATCCAAAGTCCTGTTTTTTCACCTTGATTCTTTTGCCATGGAATTGAAAACATGATAGCTAGGAAAGCTATGGCAATGCCGACAATTTTCATGGCAGAATGCTCTTCTCCAAAAAAGAAAAATGCTGATAAAACAGGGATAAATAGGGATAATCTTTGCGCAATATCGGTTCTAACAATTCCCGTATATCTGATAGACAACGCTAAAATCACGAATAATACTGGCAAAAGCACTCCCAGGGTAATATAAACAGGGAAAATGCTCGTATTAAATTCTGGAATCTCTGGTCTGTAAATTAACCAAGTTAAAAACCCAGCAATAGAGTAATTCCAAGCTATAGCCTGTTTATTATCTATATCATAACGCTTTGCCAATTTTAAAAGAACGGACACAAAAACACTAAAACAAACACTAATCAGTATATAAATCATTTCAGATTGTATTTTGGTAAGTTTTTAAAATATCCGGACCAATGTTTTGTGTTTCGAAAAAGCTATTATTTAGTTGAGGTGCCACTATGCCTTCTTCCCAATTATCTGGAGAAACAAATACTCTTGCTTCATCCCATAATCCTGCTTTAATAAATAAGTCGAGCGTTTCTTTTCCACCCTCCACTATCAAGGATTGAATATCCATTAAATAGAGTTGATAGGCAATCAATTGAGGTAAAATATCAAAATTTTCAAGTTCTAAAAATTTAATCCTCCCAACAATTTCTGTCTTTAACTGATTAAAAATGATTGTGTCTTGTGTTTGATCGAATATATTTAATTCATTAGGTAGTTCAAGTCTTCGATCAATTACAATTCGTATCGGATTTCTACCATGATATTCACGAACATTTAATCTTGGATTATCTGCCAATGCGGTATTTTTACCCACTAAGATAGCATCTTCTTCCGATCTCCATTGATGAACCAATTGCTTAGACTCTTGAGAACTAATCCATTTTTGAGACCCATCTAGACTTGCAAAATAGCCATTAGCTGTTTCCGCCCATTTTAGGATGATGTAGGGTCTTTGCTTATTTATCCGGGTAAAAAATCGTTTATTAAGATTGTATGATTCCTCCCTAAGTATATTTTCTATTACTTCTACGCCTGCATTCCTCAGTTTTTCAATTCCTTTGCCATTGATTGCAGGAAATGGATCGCGACACCCAATTACAGCTCTTGGGATTTCATTCGAGATAATCAAATCTGCACAAGGAGGTGTTTTCCCGAAATGGGAACAAGGTTCTAAATTGACATAAATGGTGGATTTTTTGAGCATTTCCTTCGCATCAGCATATTTCTCAAACACGTCCCGAATTGCATTTACCTCTGCATGCGCCTCACCAAAGACCATATGATAGCCTTCACCAATTATTTGATCATCGAAAACAATTACAGAACCTACCATTGGATTCGGACTAACCGAGCCAGCGCCTAAGCGAGCGAGTTCTAAGCAACGCTTCAAAAAATACTCGTGTCGAGCCATATCACAAAAATAGCATCAATTACATAAATATTGGTCGCTTTGCAGAATTTATTCTTTAAAGAGAAAATCTTCAAATTATGGATTTTCGAGCTAATTGGTTTACTTTGTACCATGAATTTCATACAACTCGAAAAAGAGTTTACCGATGCTTTATCGTCAATTCACGAAGCACTAGAGGTAAAAAGCCTCACCTGGCTAAGCATAAACTCTGTATGTAAACTCGAAAGAGCGAAATACCTCAGCATGAGAGATGAGGAATTAGCTCAAACCGATTTAAATAAATTATTGGAAATACTCGAACAACTGAAAAATGGAAGTCCGCTACAATACATTTTAGGTGAAACTGATTTTTACGATTTAAAATTCAAGGTTAATCCCTCTGTTCTTATCCCACGACCAGAAACTGAAGAACTTGTGGACTGGGCTCTAATTACTATTCGGGAAATGAAAGGCGAGACTGAAGTGTTAAAAATAGTTGATATTGGAACCGGTAGTGGATGCATACCCATTGCTATTAAAAAATATATTCCTTTGGCTGATATTACCGCTATCGATATCTCTGAAAATGCATTAATCACCGCTAAATTAAATGCTGAATTGAACAAAACAGAGCTAAACTTTATTAAGGATGATATTTTAATGCCGACCAATAAAGAATTGGTGAACACGCTATATGATGTAATTATTAGTAATCCTCCTTATATAACTGAATCGGAAAAATCAAAAATGCACCAAAATGTTCTAAATTATGAACCACATAATGCTTTGTTTGTTCCTGATAATGAAGCACTTAAGTTTTATAATGCGATTAGCGATTTTGCAATGAATCATTTGAAAAAAACCGGCTTTTTATTTTTAGAGATCAACGAAAATTTCGGAAAAGAGACAATCAGTTTATTGCTTAAAAAGGGATTTAAGACCACAGAGCTCCGCCAAGACATGTATGGCAAAGACCGAATGATTAAAGCCTCATTCTAATTAATACAACACACTAAAAAAATATATGCTTACATATTTTGATGCTACAATAGCTAAACTTTCAGTTCATAGAGTAGGAAACAAAGCCTTAAACGAATTTTACAGCTTATCTGACAATACTCTGCAAATTGAAGATGAAACGCTTAGGCGATTATTGATGCAGTATTTCTTATCGCCCTTTGAGAAGCTGAATGAAGTTTTTCGATTCACTCATTCAAGCGATGATCTGAATTTAAATGAGCTCTTTCATTTTAGTTCTAAAATATTTGATGATCAAGCGAGCTTTCATGAGCTCAGCGGACAGATTACAAAACACTTGTTCAATATCTCCAATCATCCTAAAATTAAATCGGGGGAGCTTTATATCGCTACTTTTAAAGATATCCAATTGGAGGGCGACTTAGTTGATGCAATTGGAATATTTAAATCTGAAACCAAAGAAAGTTATTTAAAAGTCAATCCAGAAGATGGTGGATTCGCTCTTTCTTACGAAGAAGATGCCATAAATATCACCAAACTCGACAAAGGATGTTTAATATTTAATACTGAGAAGGATCAGGGCTTCAAGGTGATTGTAATCGATCAAACCAATCGCACGGATGCTGCATATTGGAAAGATGAATTTTTACAATTGAAAATCAGGAATGATAACTTCAATAAAACAAATACTACACTAGGAGTCTGCAAAGAGTTCATTACTAATAAAATAGATAATGATTTTGAAATTTCCAAAGCCGACAAAATTGATCTTTTAAACAAATCAATGAAGTATTTTAAGGAAAAGGATAGCTACGATATGGACGAGTTTGCGGAGGAAGTTATTGGCAACCGCAAAGCAATTGAATCATTTAAAAACTTCAGCAAGGAATATAATGATGAGTTTGATGCAGGTTTAGATCATCCATTTGATATTTCTAATGCTGCTGTAAAAAAACAAGCTAAAATTTTTAAAAGTATTTTAAAGCTTGATAAAAATTTTCACATCTACATTCACGGAAATAAGGAATTAATAGAAAAAGGCTTTGATGAAAATAAATCAATGAATTATTACAAAGTTTACTTCAAGGAAGAGCAATAAATTAACTCCTTGGATGAAAGTGAATGATTGTTTCTCTTAAATAATCACGGTCTAAATGGGTGTAAATCTCTGTTGTCGTAATGCTTTCATGACCTAGCATCTCCTGAACAGCCCTTAAATCTGCTCCACCCTCAATTAGATGGGTGGCAAATGAATGTCTAAAGGTATGGGGACTAATACTCTTTTTAATACCGGTTTTTTCTGCTAAATTTTTGATGATTAGAAAAACCATGACCCTTGAAATTGGATTCCCTCTATTGTTTAAAAAAACAAAATCTTCATTACCAGTTTTCACTTGTATATGAACACGAATCTCATCAATAAAAATCCGAAGGTATTTAACAGCGTCGCTTCCAATAGGTACTAGGCGTTCTTTATTGCCTTTACCTAATATTTTGATAAAATCAATATCTAAATAAAGATTTGAAATTCTCAACCCTGTAAGTTCAGAAACCCTTAAACCGCAACCATATAAAATTTCCAAGATCGCTTTATTACGCATCCCTCCAGGTTTTGAAAGATCGATAGCATCTATAATTGTATTAATTTCAACAATATTTAAGGTATCAGGTAGTTTTCTATTTGTTTTGGGACTTTCTAAAAGTGCTGATGGGTCCGTGTTTATAATGTTCTCTAGGACTAAATACTTAAAGAATGCTTTCAATCCAGACAAAACTCTTGCTTGAGTAGGAGGTAGCATTCCTAATTCATTAACCCACATTAAAAAATCTTTTAGATCATCGCTAGAGATTCTTATCAATTCTTTTTTAACAGATTTACTGATAAAATACTGCTTTAACTTATCTACATCATGTAAATAGGCATCGATTGTATTCGCCGATAAAGAACGTTCCAATCTTAAATATGATTTAAAGCCGATAAGTCCTGATTGCCAGTCCAAAATATTTTTTAAGTTTGATTAATCTTTAAGAATTAGAATTCATGAAAATACAGATAATTAACGGACCAAATTTAAACTTACTTGGCTTACGTGAGAAATCAATTTACGGCGAAAGTAATTTTGAAACATATTTTGAAGAATTAAAGTCCAAATATAGCATCATTGAGCTCGATTATTTTCAAAGTAATGTAGAAGGAGAACTTATCAATAAATTACATGAAGTAGGATTCTCATACGATGGTATTATTTTAAATGCTGGAGGATATACGCATACTTCAGTGGCCATTTCAGATGCAATTGCAGGAATTACCTCGCCAGTAGTCGAAGTGCATATTTCAAATATCTATGCTAGAGAGGAATATAGACACATTTCCTTAACCGGAAAAAATTGCAAGGGTGTTTTAACTGGCTTCGGACTAAACGGATACCGATTAGCATTAGAAAGTTTTCTTTAGACTTGAAAAAGTAGAATTCTTTTTTACAAAATACTCCCAAACAATACTTCCCTTAAATAATCCAAAACGATTAAATTTAGATTTATCGATTTCTCGGGCTTTAGGAATATTTTTAAAAATATTTTTTACAAAATAAATATGTGCCTTACTGATCGCTAATGCATTTTTAGGCTTTCCATCTATCAAAAATTTAAACAGTGTAATAAAATCAAGCCAAAATCTGATGAAGATAA
This sequence comes from Daejeonella sp., assembly GCA_044231315.1. Classification (GTDB taxonomy): domain Bacteria; phylum Bacteroidota; class Bacteroidia; order Sphingobacteriales; family Sphingobacteriaceae; genus Daejeonella. The sequence goes on from JBIHZP010000015.1 coordinate 9,506, forward strand.
TGAAGGCTGCGCGTTTTGCAGGGAGGTTTTTTTGAAGAAGAACGAGATTATTCCTGAAGTTGAGATAGGTTTTAAAAGGACTTTCAGCTTGCAAGGTACCACCACCAACATGATATACCTGTGAATCAGCACAGTACATTATTTTGTATCCTTCATTTTTCAAGCGCCAGCAAAGATCAATTTCTTCCATATGCGCAAAAAAATCATCGTCTAAACCATTCATTTCAAGCCAATTAGGCCTCTTTATGAAAAACGCCGCTCCTGAAGCCCAAAACACCTCAGAACTCTCATTATATTGCCCCTTATCGAGTTCTAATGTATCAAATAACCTACCTCTGCAAAATGGATACCCAAAATCATCAATAAACCCGCCTGCAGCACCAGCATATTCAAAGGAATGTTTATTGGCTTGAGATAAAATTTTAGGCTGGGCCGCTGCAATTTTAGAATCAGATTCCATTAAACTAATTACAGGTTCAATCCAATTAGGTTCAACCTCCACATCAGAATTGAGAAGGATGAAATAGTCATGATCCAGCTGAGTCAATATTTTATTATAACCACCAGCAAAACCATAATTTTGATCGTTTATAATGATTTTAACTTGCGGATAATTATCACGAACATAAACTACAGACTCATCTGTAGACGCATTATCACCAATGATGATCTCTAAATTGGGGTAAGTACTTGCACAAACCGAAGGAAGAAATTGTTTTAAATAATTTATTCCATTCCAATTTAAAATAACTACCGCTACTCTTGGCAAATTAGTCATGTTTCGCTGTTAAATTTTCCGCAGTGAATTTCCATCTTTTATGTGACCAAAGCCAATATTCGGGTTTAGTACGGATAATATTCTCTAATTCCTGCGTATGGATATTGGTAATATCAAACTCTTTTGTCAATATAGGTTTATCAACTAAAGGTTTAACTAAACATTCATAATAACCTCTTTTAGATTTACTTATGTTAAAATAAACGACAGGATAGTTTGTTTTTATGGCAATTTTTTCTACTCCTAAAAAAATAGCTGTGTGCTGATTCAAGAAATTAGTAAAATAGTGAGATTCTTCTTTAGGGGGAGTTTGATCTCCTACTAGAACGATGACAGAAGGCTGTGATTTATGCTCAATGATTTTTCTTAAAGTTTGTTTCATAGGTACCATTACAGCACCAAACCTTGACCTCATTCTATTCAATAAATTTTCAAATCGTTTATTCGTTAATGGTTTATAAACAACTAAAACCTTTGATTTTAAAACATAAGCAGCTGCTAATGGTCCCCATTCCCAATTACCATAATGACCCGATACCGCTATTACCGACTTTCCTGAATCTAAATATTTCGAGATTTCGCTAAGGTTTTTAAAAATAAAACGTTTTTTAATTTGCTCGGGACTGATAGTCATAGTTTTTACCGATTCGAAAATTAAATCTAGCAAATGTCTATAAAATTTCTTTTCTATTTGATACCGTTCAACAGCTGTTTTTTCAGGAAAAGAGTTGATTAAATTCATTTGAACAACTTTTCTTCGGTATTTAACAAGATAAAAAACGAAGAAGAACAAAATATCTGAAAGAATATATAGCACTCTAAAAGGCATTAGAGATACCAGAAACATAAAAACTGTCAGAATTTTAAACAAATACTTTTTCATTTCAAAGCTTAGTGAAGCACTTAGTACAGCAAATATCTAAAAGAAATTTGTATCATATTGTTAACTAATAAATTTGGCATATTTGTACAAACTTAATCTAAACGATGGAAAAAGGCGCAGTATTCCCTTTGTTTTATCTTCCTCCAATTGAATATTTCAGCAAAATGTTAATTCATAAGGAAAATATCATTTTTGAAGATGCCGAAAACTTTCAAAAGCAAAGCTATCGAAATCGGGCCACAATACATTCACCTAATGGGAAATTGGATTTGACTGTCCCAGTATTAAAAGGCTCTAAATCACATACTAAGGTTAAAGATGTTAGAATCAGTTATGATTTTCAATGGCAACGCATGCATTTAATGAGCCTGCAAACATCCTACAGAAGCTCTGCGTATTTTGAATATTATGAGGATGAATTAAACGTATTTTATGAAAAGAAATGGGATTTCTTGTTCGACTATAATGAAGAAATACTGGATATGCTCTTAAAATTCCTAAAACTAAAAATTCAATCTAAGTACGTGCATGAATTTGAAAAATCCTATCCTAATTTGTTTGATTTTAGAGATAGTATTCACCCAAAAAGAACTTCCACAGAAAGCTTTAAGCCTTATTTTCAAGTATTTGAAGATCGCAATGATTTTTTACCTAACTTAAGTATTGTAGATCTACTGTTTAGTCAAGGTCCGCAAAGTTTGAAATACCTGTAATAATGGCAAAAATTAGGAGAATTAGGCTAAAACATAGAAAATACATCCCAATTCCAGGTATTAGTCCTGGTTCCATACAACTATATGAAGGAGCACTCAAACCTAAAGTTAGTCTCTATTCTTATAATACAGAAGAATTCTACGCTGAAGATGTTAAGAGTATAAAAGATCTCGATTCACTGATCGACAAATACCAAAGTTACCATAATTGGATAGAAATAAAAGGAATAGGTGATGCAGATTTATTGACATTTATTGAAAATAAGTTCGCGATCAATAAATTGGTGATTGAAGATATTGCAGATTGTAGACAGCGACCAAAACTGGACGAGTACGATGATTATTTATTTGCCGTTAGTAGAATGCT
>JBIHZP010000159.1:0-3791 GCA_044231315.1 Daejeonella sp.
CTTTCAATTTACCGTAAATAAATAAATAGAAAAGGCTGAATATAAAGGTGTAAGCATAAATATTACCGGGCATTTGATTCACCCAAATAGCGGTAAAAAAACAGCTTATTATTATCAAATGATCAATATAATTACTTTTATTGTATTTTATTTTATAGAAGAATATACCTGATAAAAGAAACATTCCATACTTCAAATTGAGAAAATATTCTCCATAAGGTAATATGCCCAGTCGGTTAAGTATCATCCAAGAAATCCAAACTATGGCAATAATTCTTATGTTTTTCAACAAGCCAAAATAATATAATAAACCCATTGAGGTATAAAAGAATAATTCTGGGATTAAAGACCAATAGGCTCCATCGATATTTGGAACTTCAAAAACTCCCTGAATCATTGTAAAATTCATCAAAATTTGAAAAAATGTGAGGTCTTGGGTTCTTGCAACATCCCATATACTAGCAATTACTAAAGTGATGCAGATACATATCCAATAAGCAGGGTACAACCTCATTGACCTTTTATATGCAAATTCTTTAACACTATTTACCTTTTGAAGAGTCATGAAAATCACGAAACCACTGATCATAAAAAATAGCTCTAAACCAACATGACCGTAATACCAATCATATTTTATGGGGTATTGGTGTTGAAAAATTTCTCTGTAGCGACTTGTATAATGGTATATAACCACATTTAAGGATGCTAAGCCCCTTAGAACATCTAATTCTTTTAAACGATGCATTCTGACCAATTTAATTTTTAAATAAATTCGATTTTTTTATTTTGAATAGCTGTGCGCTATGCTTTGAAAACTATAAACGAACATCAACCATTGCATGAGGCAAGGCATATTTTATGTCGTAGACTACCGTTTTTTTCTTACACATACTTGTTAAATCCAAATCCATAAACTGTTGATGAGCAACGGCAAGCATGATTCCATCGTACAATTTATTTTGAGATTGACCATTATGACAATCTATCCCATAGGTTTGATACACTTGTTTACTATCCGCTAATGGATCATGAATGGTAAGTTCAATTTGATATTCTAATAATCGCTTAACGATATCAATTACCTTGGTATTTCTAACATCTGGGCAATTTTCTTTAAACGTGAAGCCTAAAATCAGCACTTCACTTCCGGCTATAGCTATGCCTTTTGATAGCATCGCTTTTACCATTTGATCAGCAACATATTCACCCATCCCATCATTCACTCTTCTTCCTGCAAGTATAATCTCTGGATGATAACCCACCTCCTGCGCCTTTTGGGCTAAATAGTAAGGATCAACTCCAATGCAATGCCCTCCAACTAAACCTGGTTTAAAATTTAGAAAATTCCATTTTGTTGATGCCGCATTTAAAACCTTATTCGTATCAATTCCTAACTTATTGAAAATCATTGCCAGCTCATTGATAAAGGCAATATTGATATCTCTTTGAGCATTTTCAATCACCTTTGCCGCCTCTGCAATTTTTATAGATTCGGCTTTATGTGTACCCGCAACAATGATTGATTGGTATAAAGAATCTACAAAATCTGCTGTGTCTGGATTTGATCCTGAGGTAATTTTGAGAATCTTCGTTAAAGTATGCTCTTTGTCGCCCGGATTAATTCTCTCAGGTGAATAACCAGCAAAAAAATCAACATTATAAATTAGTCCCGATTCTCGCTCCAAAACAGGAACACACTCCTCTTCAGTAACTCCCGGATAAACTGTTGATTCATAAATCACAGTATCACCAGGCTTTAAAATGGCGGCAATCATGCTGCTTACTTTTAACAAGGGACTTAAATCCGGACGATTGTATTTATCTACAGGTGTAGGAACAGTAACTATAAAAACATTACACTTTTTAATATCACTAATTTGATCCGTTAATAACAAGCCTTTTTCGGGATCATCCGCGTTCATCAAAACACCAGTAAGCGAATTAGAATCGACCTCATAGGTATGATCATATCCACCATTTAATTGGGATACCCGTTCTGAATTTAAATCAAAACCATAAACTGTAAAATGCTTTGCAAATTCAGTTGCTAAGGGAAGACCCACATAACCTAATCCCACCACAGCGATTGTTATCTTGTCTAGTAAAATATTACTCATGTTAAAATAGGTTCTAAATCTGAAACTGAAACTCTTGTAACTAATGCACAATCCAAATGTTCAAACACCATTAAAACTGTTTTTCCGTTTACTTTGACAATGCTCCCGTCTTGATTTGCCAAAAGCCCATTTTTTATTCTTACACGATCACCTACGCTCATATTTGCCAAACTCAACACGTCTGCATCTGGATTATTTAAAAGAACATCCTTTATTTTTTCAATCTCCGAGTCTTGAACAATCGCTGGTTTACCAAGAAAGTAAATAAAGTTCATTACCCCATGTGTTTGACGCACTTGTTGTTCCTCTTTCAAATTAATATTTACAAAAACATAGGAACTAAAAAGAGGTAGTTCCACTACTTTTTTTCTGTCGGCCCATTGGTTCTCCACTCTATTCAGGGGACAAAAAGAATTTATTCCTTGCTGCTTAAGTAGATGATCTACTTTCTTCTCCCATCTGGCTCTCGTGTAAATCACCAACCAATTTCTTTTTGTTGATGATGCTAATTTACTTGGCTCTTCCATAAATTTCAGGTGTAGAATTTTTAGTTAAATCGCTGAAGCATAGCTTCGCTAACTCACTTACATGATTAATTTTTATTTTATTCAGAATAATTATTTAAATGTTATTGCTAAGGAAAAGCAATAGCAACATTGGAACTAGCTATTGATTACCAATAACTTATAGATGAAATATCGAATAAATTTAAACTGTAATGATAGATACTACGATAAAAATCTATCTATTTAGGCGTATTTTTGCCCTGCATTACCATAGCCATAAGATCTCGTGTTTTCTTTCTTGGCATCATTAAAAACAATCATTAGATTTTTAAGTTTTTTATTCTCAGAAATGTCGTCAAGAACTGCAATTTGTAATCTATCAGTAAAGTTATATCTCAGTAAATAGATGCTCGCATCGGCATAGGGAGCAATATTAAAGGCGTCTGCAACCAGGCCTACAGGAGAGGTATCCAAAATAATATAATCAAACTTTTTTCTAAGATCCTGGAAGAGGACATCCATTCTCTCGGAGGAAAACAACCCTGTTGGATCATCCGGAAGTGAGCCACATCCAATTACAGATAAATTAGAAGTTGCCGCCGTTGGACTTATAATTTCATCTAATTCAACCTCTTTATTTTCAAGGTAATCGGCCAATCCTTTTTCATATTTCATATTGATACCCTTCATCAAATCAGGCTTACGAAGATCAAATTCCACAATTACCACTTTTTTTCCAGCCAATGCCAATGTGATTCCGAGATTGATTGAAAAGAATGTTTTACCCTCACCCATCGTTCCGGATGTAACTAGTAAAATCTGACTTTTAGAATCACTAATGATATTACCCAAATTGGATTGAATATATCTAAATAACTCAGAAATGGTAGTACGGCTTCCTCTTTTTACTACTACGGTTTTATTTTCGTCATTATGACTTAATTCACCCAAAATACGAGTATCACCTAAAAGCTGAACATCACTTACATCCTTAATCTTTGTATTTAATTTTTCTCTGCTACTAAAAAAGAATAGAGGAAGTAAAAAACCTGTAACTAAGGAACCTAAATAAATCAGTGCCTCCTTTGGCTTTGCTGGTGCCGTATGATAGGCTGGTCTGTCAATAACAAGTGAAGTAGGTATTGTTGCAGATAGAGAAAGAGCTGTT
>JBIHZP010000160.1:0-3780 GCA_044231315.1 Daejeonella sp.
AATGGGTTTTCCATAATTAGATTGCTCCCTTTCAATAATTTGCAATAATTTACTAATCGATTCAACTGATCCTACGGAGGTGCCTCCAAACTTTAAAACTTTCATTCGTTTTATTTTTGATAATTTTTTAATAAAAAAAAACGCCTTCCTCTTTGCGGGAGGAAGGCGTTTTAAGATGTTTTATGTTTATTTTACACCATACGATATCCCTCCCCATGCCTTAGCGTGGTGGTAGTTGTTGTCGTTGTTGTGTAAAAAGTATTAGTCATTTCTATTGTTTGTTGTAAATTACGCTGATAATTTTGGGAATAACAAGCGATTGTGAAATTATTTTATTTTGTCGTCAAACAGTTAAAGCTCAATTGATTCGAACTTAGGTGTTAACAAGTGCATAATTAACCAACCACTTAAATAAGCTGTACCACAAATAAAGAACATGATATAATAACCTGTTTGAATCTGACCAATACCTTCATAATAAACAAAAAGTTTTTTCTGTACGAGCATTGACAGCAAAATTCCACCAAGCCCACCAAACATACCACCAATTCCAGTTACAGAAGCAATAGCCTTTTTAGGAAACATATCCGAAACTGTTGTAAAAATATTGGCACTCCAAGCCTGATGTGCTGCAGCAGCTATACCGATAACTAATACGGCAAGCCACATATTTATAGACCCTAAAAGTTGGGCAAAAATGATAGGTAACACACAAAAAGCATAAATCAGCATACTCATTTTTCGAGCTTTAAACACGGGCCAACCTTTATTAACAAGCTTAAGGGGTAACCAGCCACCACCTACACTTCCAAAACTTGATATGATGTAAACCATTGCAGTAGGGATAGCTAGTTCTGTAGAACTTAACTGGTATTGCTTTTTTAAAAAATCGGGCAGCCAGAATAGATAAAACCACCAAATGGGATCAGTCAATAATTTCCCAATGGCAAAAGCCCAAGTTTGCTTAAATTTTAATAAAGTTAACCAAGGCACTTTATCAGTATTTTCCTCTGCAATTTTATCCTCCACATCAGAGTGGATATAATCAAATTCGGCTTTAGATAAGCGAGCTTGTTTAGCTGGAACTTCATAATAAATAAACCAAAGAATTAGCCAAACAAAACCGATTAATCCGGTAATAATAAATGCCCATTTCCAGCCCCATGTCTCAGCAATAAATGGTACAGATAGTGGTGCAATGATTGCCCCAATATTGGATCCGCTGTTAAATATTCCTGTTGCTAATGCACGTTCTTTCTTAGGGAACCACTCTGCGATAACTTTAATTGCAGCTGGAAAATTACCTGCTTCAGTTAGGCCTAAAAACACACGTGCAATGCTAAAACCCATGGTTCCAGTTGCAAAAGCGTGACCCACTGCTGCTAAGCTCCACAAGGCAGTAGCTAATGCATAGCCAATTTTCGTACCTAATCTATCAATGATTCTGCCTGCGAAAATCATCCCCAACGCATAAGCTATTTTAAATGCGATTTCAATATTGGCATAATTAGCCGCTTCGGCAACCGCATCCCACTGAAAAGCGGTGGCTAAATAAGGCTTTAATAAGCTTATAACAACACGGTCTAAATAATTGATAGTTGTTGCAAAAAATACCAATGAGCAGATTGTCCAGCGATATTTACCAATTTTTTCCTGATTCATTTTCTAAAATTTAAAATATTCTTTAGCGTTGTTATAGCAAATATCTTGAACCAATTTACCTAACCATTCCTTATCAAAGGGTAGCTCACCATTTTCAACATCGGCACCAAATAGATCGCATAACAAGCGGCGAAAATACTCGTGACGGGGGTAAGAAAGAAAGCTTCTAGAATCGGTGAGCATACCAATAAAACGACTAAGCAAGCCCATATTTGAAAGAGCGTTTAATTGTTTGATCATACCCTCTTTTTGATCTAGAAACCACCATGCTGATCCCCATTGCAATTTTCCAGCACTTGTACCATCTTGATAATTACCAATCATTGCCGCCATTACTTCGTTGTGGGCGGGATTCAAATTATATAAAATAGTTTTGGTCAGTTTATTTTGGGAATCTAGTTTGTTTAGAAATTTTGCTAAAGATTGAGCTTGCAAAAAATCCCCAATAGAGTCGAAACCTGCGTCTGGTCCGATGCTTTTAAACAATCTATCATTATTATTACGAATGGCCCCTAAATGAAACTGTTGTACCCATCCCTTTTCATGATTCCATAATGCGAATTGAAAAAGCATCGCCGATTTGAACTGAAGATTTTCTTTTTCAGATAAAACTTCCTTATTTCTAAGTTTTTTAAAAATATGTCTAATTTCAAGCTCAGTATAGTTTTCAGAATAGATATGCTCTAAGCCATGATCAGAAACACTGGCGCCATTTTCTGCAAAAAAATCATGACGATCTTTCAATGCATTAATGTAAGTATCATAGTCATTGATACTCTGATTAGACAAATCAGCTAATTTATCGATATACTCATTCAAGCTTATTACATCATCGCTATTCATTGCTTTATCTGGCCTAAAAGCAGGCAATACGCGAGTAAGACATTTGCTATTTTTTAGAGCCTGGTGAAACTCCAAACTATCCAGCGGATCGTCGGTAGTACAAAGTACTTTTACCTGCATTTTAGCTAATAATCCCTGCACACTATAAGCTTTCGTTTGCAATTTAGCATTGCATTCATCCCATATTTTTTTTGCTGTGAGAGGTGAAAGCAGTTCATAAACACCAAAATAACGTTGCAATTCTAGATGCGCCCAATGATAAAGGGGATTTCGCATTGTAAATGGTATAGTTTCAGCCCATTTTTCAAATTTTTCCCAATCACTTGCAGCTCCAGTAATAAAATATTCATTTATTCCATTAGCACGCATGGCCCGCCATTTATAATGATCGCCATTTAGCCAAACCTGAGTAATATTATCAAACTGATGGTCATTGGCAATCTGCTCAGGTGATAAGTGGTTATGGTAATCAATAATTGGCATATCCTTTGCAAAGTCGTGGTAAAGTTCCTGTGCGGTTTTGCTCTGCAGTAAAAAATTGTCGTCTAAGAATTGTTTCACTTATTATTATTTTAAATTAATTAGAGAACGTGATATACCCATTTCAAGGCCTCGGAGTTCTGCTAAGCCCTTTAATCTTCCTATAGCTGAGTAACCCGGATTTGTGTGTTTTTTAAGATCATCTAACATCTGATGGCCATGATCTGGACGCATTGGAATATTTATCTGACGTTTATGCATTATTTCAATAAGAGCCTTTACTACCCCATACATATCCACATCACCTTCTAAATGATTATCCTCGTAAAAGTCTCCAAACTCATTTCGCTTGGTACTACGTAAATGCAAGAAATTTATTCGCTCTGAAAATTGAAAAATCATTTCAACTAAATAATTATCTGCTCTAACGCCAAATGAACCAGTACAAAAACAAAGTCCATTACTGAATGAGGGCACCTTATGAAATAAATATTTCAAATCGCTAACAGTTGAAACCACTCGTGGAAGGCCCAAAATAGAATAAGGCGGATCATCTGGATGTATAACCATCTTTACCCCACAAGCTTCTGCAATAGGTATAACTTCTTGTAAAAAATAAATAAGATGATCTCTTAATTTATTGGCATCGATATCTCGATAAGTATTTAAGATTTCCCGAAATTGTTCAATTGTAAAACTTTCTTCACTGCCAGGTAGTCCGGCAATGATATTCCTTTCAAGCAATTTCTGCTCCTTCTCAGACATTGCCTCAAATTTCTGTTTTGCTTGTTCTAT
>JBIHZP010000161.1:0-3779 GCA_044231315.1 Daejeonella sp.
AAATTTTAAGATTTAAAACAACATAAATAATAATCTATTAAAAAAGATTCTAAATCTTGAAAACTATCTCATTTTGGATAGCTTTGCGCGACCATTGTATTAAAAATTCTTTTATACGTTTAAAGATCAAGCTCAATAAAAAATCAGCCTGCATTTTAGATAAATAACTCTAAAAAAAATACAAATAAATAAATCGAATGTCTGCCACTGCATCAAAAAACGCCTCCCCCATGCTTGTTATAGTCGCATTCGCGATTGTATATGTAGTTTGGGGCTCGACCTATTTTTTCATCCAAATGGCTGTCCATGGTTTTCCGCCATTCATTTTAGGGGCACTCCGGTTTATTTTAGCAGGATTAATTATGGCAGCATGGTGCCTCATAAAAGGTGAAAACTTATTTGCCATTCGTGGAATAAAGCACGCTTTAATCAGTGGTGTTTTATTGCTTTTTTTCGGCAATGGAATAATAATTTGGGTAGAACAAAGCATGCCTAGTGCTATGGTGGCGATTACTGTGTCATCAGCACCGCTGTGGTTTGTATTACTTGATAAACCCAAGTGGGCCGAAAATTTCAGGAGTAAATCTATTATTACAGGAATGCTTATCGGACTTGCTGGTGTGATTTTACTGTTTAGTGAACAGATTTCTAAGATATTCTCCATGCCCGATACTACGCCAGTAAAAATGAGTAGCATGATTCTTTTGCTTTTTGGTGCCATTGCTTGGGCAGGAGGATCTCTGTATTCGAAATATAAACCTGCACAAGGATCAATTATAGTAATTAGTACCTGGCAGATGTTAGCCGCAGGAATTGCCTTTGTCCCCGGAATTTTAATACGTGGGGAATTAAATGGCTTTCAATGGCAAGAAGTGCCTTATGAATCGTGGATGTCACTCATCTATCTTGTGATTATGGGATCAATCGCGGGGTTTAGCGCCTATGTTTGGTTACTTCAAGTGCGCACTGCCATGCAGGTTAGTACCTATGCCTATGTAAATCCCGTGGTAGCAGTTTTACTAGGAGTATTTTTTGCCAATGAAAAAATTACTGGAATTCAAATCGCAGGACTAATTATCATTCTTGGGAGTGTTTTGCTGATTAATATGGCAAAATACCGACGAGAAAAATTAGCTAAGAAAGCAAAAATCGCTTAAAAGGCTTTTTTAAATCAGCTATTTATTTTTACAAGTTTAGCCCTAAAGGTATTTATCGTAGATTTGAATCATGGCCGGAATTTATCTCCATATACCTTTCTGTAAAAAAGCCTGCCACTATTGTGATTTTCATTTTAGTACTTCGCCTCAATACAAAGAGCCTATGCTCAAGGCATTAAGGCATGAATTATTTTTGAGAAAAAACTATTTAGGAAATCAAGCCATAGAAACGATTTATTTTGGAGGTGGTACTCCATCACTCCTTAGTGCCAATGAATTACAAGTACTTCTTGGCGAAATAGTTGATCAGTTTGACGTGTCCTCAAATGCAGAAATCACCATTGAGGCTAACCCCGATGATCTGAATCCCCAAAGGGTTAAAGAATTGCGCCAAACCCTAATAAACCGTTTTAGTATTGGAATTCAATCCTTTTTTGAGGAAGATTTACGTTGGATGAACCGCGCTCATTCTGCTATTGAGGCTCAAAGCTCCATAAAAAGGGTGCAAGACGCAGGCTTTGAAAATATTACTGCGGATTTAATTTACGGATACCCCCTTTTAAGTAATCCAAAATGGGAGCATAATATTCAGGAGCTTATCCAACTCCATATTCCACACATATCCTCCTACGCGATGACAGTTGAACCGGCAACTGCCTTGTCAACTTTTATAAAAAAAGGGGAACAAAAAGCCATGGACGAGGGCCAGAGTGCTGCTCAATTTCTTATTTTAATGGAGCAATTAAAAGAAGCGGGTTTCGAACATTATGAAATTTCGAATTTCGCTAAACCAGGTTCCTACTCCAAACATAATTCAAATTATTGGGAAGGAGTTTCATACCTCGGAATTGGTCCATCAGCACATTCATTTAATGGGGAAAGTAGGCAATGGAATATTTCAAATAATGCCAAATATATTGACCAAATACAAAATGGCAAAATACCCTCAGAAATTGAGGTTTTAACCAAGGAAAACCGAATCAATGAGTACATTATGACCTCTCTTAGAACAAGCAAGGGAATGGATTTAAACAAAATCAAAGATCAATTCGGTTCAGACTATGCAAATGAAATCAAGAATAATTTGGAACCTCTTACCGAGAAAAACTGGATTTTGATGAATGAGGAGCTAATTACCCTAACAACAGACGGGAAACTTTTTGCAGACCACATTGCTTCAGAACTTTTTATTAATTCCTAAGAAATGAGTATCAAAAATAAAATTATTTGGATTACCGGTGCTTCAAGTGGAATTGGTGAAGCATTATGCTACCAACTTAATGAATTGGGAGCTAAACTCATTATTTCGTCAAGAAATAGAGAAGCGCTTTACCAGGTAAAAAGCAACTGTACAATCAATCCTATAGATATACACGTACTTCCCCTAGATCTTGAAAACACCGATTCATTAAAAGATGTGACGAATGAGGCAATAAAGATTTTCAATAAAATTGATATCATCATTCATTCAGGTGGTGTAAGTCAGCGCTCAATGGCCCTTGAAACAGAGCTATCCGTTGCACAAAGAATCATGGATATTAATTTTTGGGGAACGGTGGCACTTACTCAACATCTATTGCCTTCCATGCTATCCAAAAATACCGGACAAATTGTAATTATTAGTAGCCTTGTAGGAAAATTCGGAACAAAATTCCGTTCGGCCTACTCCGCATCAAAACATGCTTTACATGGCTATTTCGACTCGCTCCGTACAGAAATAGACCCTGCCATTAAAATCACTATTGTTTGTCCCGGTTTTATAAAAACCAATGTTACCATTAACGCATTAACCGCAAAAGGGACAAAGCAAAATACCATGGATCATGCCCAAGCGAATGGAATGCCGGCAGATCAATGTGCATTGGAAATTATTAAGGCAATTAGCTCCGGACAAGAAGAGGTTTATATCGGTGGAACAGAAAAGTATGCAGTACTTTTGAAACGCTTCTTCCCAAGATTATTTTCAAAGATTGTTAAAAAAGCGAAAGTAACTTAGGAATTAACTTGAATGGTCGGAAATAACCTTCCATTTACCCGCAATCTTTTTCACAATTAAGGTAAAATACCCCCCTGGTTCATCTTTTTCACGCTTGAGCTTCCACGCACCAAGTACAAAAGCATAATCAGGAGACAAAAGACGAACTTCTTTGATATCAAAACTTAAATAGCCCATTGCTTGTTTATCAGGATAGGACTTTTTATAAGTGTTAAGTGTATTGGTCCAGCCATATTTAGGACCATTTTTACCTACATAAAGCAAAGAATCAGATTGAACATAACCCTGCATATACTCTTCCACATCGCCCTTGTTCCAAGCCTCACGCTGGTCTTCAAGAAGTTTTAAAATTAACACCTTATCACTACTTTGAGCGAATAAATTAAGTGCAGGAAACAAGAATATTAGGATAAGGAATACTTTCTTCATGCCTAAAAATAAAATTTTATTAGGATAAACAAGAAATTGCTTGGAATATTCCAAAAAAACCGACTCCTTAATACTTTATTTGACACCGACTTAACATTTATAGCCGCTTAAAACTATAACTTAGATGCTTAATAAATAAAACAATATAGCAACATGCGGGGACATGCATTTTCAAAATTTATTCCGAATGAGCTTCC
>JBIHZP010000162.1:0-3772 GCA_044231315.1 Daejeonella sp.
CAATATGAGCAATTATTAAGAGCTATTTTCAATTTACCTTTGGGCGATACAAGAAGTATCAATCACGCGGTAATGATCAATTTATTGGGCGAAAAAGGCTTTGAGGGACCGGCAAAATATGAAGGTTTGAATGAAGCGCTGGCTTTGGATGGGGTTTACCTCCATTTATATGGAAAGAAAAGCACGAAACCCTTTCGGAAAATGGGTCATGTGACGATTTTAGATGAAGATCGTCAGAAAGCGATTGAAAAAGCTAAATTTGTACAAAGCATTATTAAAGTAAAATCTTAATTTGAGATCCAATTTTAAATAAAAAACTAAGAATAAAATGAGTGCAGCTTCAAATTTAACGACAAAAATTCAGGTAGGAATCATCATGGGCAGTAAGTCTGACTTAAACATCATGCAAGATGCCGCTGACATTTTAAAAGAGCTTGGTGTAAACTACGAAATGACAGTAGTTTCCGCACATCGCACTCCTGAGCGCATGTTTGACTATGCTAAAAGCGCTGCTTCTAGGGGAATAAAAGTAATTATTGCGGGTGCCGGTGGTGCTGCACATTTACCCGGCATGGTGGCTTCTATTACTCAAATTCCTGTTATTGGTGTTCCTGTTAAATCATCAAACTCAATTGATGGTTGGGACTCTATCCTATCCATATTACAAATGCCAAATGGTATTCCTGTGGCTACCGTGGCACTAAATGCAGCAAAAAATGCTGGTATTTTAGCTGCCCAAATCTTAGGAACTTCTGATGCTGATCTTTCTCAAAGACTTTTAGACTACAAACAAAATTTAAAGGAAAAAGTAGAAGAAAGTGCAAGAGAGATGGAGAGCTGAATAAAATTAGGATTAAATTACCCTAAATTGATTCACCTGCCTTGTTAAGAATGAATAAAATATGCCCTTCATTCATTAGATCCTGCAGGCGACATCCATTTTGTTAATTCCAACGATGATCTTCCGGAAAATTCGCAATATGTGCATATTTCGGTCCGAGGCCAATAATAACCTCACGCCAAAGGTTTTCTTCATCTTCCACAAATACGACTTCTGAGTCGAAGGAATTACTTGCCATCCATGAGTTCTCTTCCATTTCCACATCTAACTGTCCAGGGCTCCAACCTGAATAACCGATAAAAAATTTGATTTCATCATGCTTAATTTCATTGTTTTCAATCAAAATTTTTAAATCTTGGAAATTTCCACCCCAATACAGATCATCTTTAATTTGAGCACCACTTTTTAGTCGGTCGTAGCAACGATGCACAAAATGCAGACTATCCTTTTCTACTGGTCCGCCGATAAAAATTGGAAAATCGGCCCATTTTAGGTCCGAAATAAGATCACTCAGCATCAAATTACTTTTTTGATTAAGCACAAAGCCAATTGCACCACTAGATTCCAGTTCGGTAAGCAAAACAACCGACCGCTTAAAATTGGGATCTAGCATAAAAGGTTCAGAAATGAGCAATGAGCCAGTTTTAGGTTGAATTGGGCTTATCATAATATTATAATTTTGTGAAGTGATTAACTATCAAACAGATTTTTTTTAATTTTATTATTCTACCTATAAAATTACTGCGGCAAGCGTTAAGGATGGTAGCGGCATCCTTTTTGGCTTCTTTACCAAAAAGATACAGCGTACAGCCTGTTAAAACGCCCTAAATAATCATTCATTTGTTAGAAATTTCAAAATAGGCATTTTTTTATACTAACTATCGCTAATAATTCATGAAATGATAGAATAACAAGGTGCAATTGTTAAGTTTGCAGTAATGAAAATATCAGGTAATTGTCCTGATTATTAATTTATACTATGTCAGTAGAAAAACAAACATTAGAAAACCTTCGTCAGGAGTACAGTGCTGAGAAATTAACAGTTAAAGATGTTACTAAGGACCCAATTAAACAGTTTGGGCATTGGTTAAAGGAGGCAATGGAAGCAGGTGTAATTGAGCCTAATGCCATGACTTTAGCAACCACGAGTATCGATAGAAAGCCATCTGCACGTATTGTTCTGCTTAAGGGATATGAAGAACGTGGTTTTATGTTCTATACCAATTATTTGAGTGCTAAGGGCAAGGAAATGGCCAAAAACCCGGTAGTGGCCCTAGTATTTCACTGGGCTGAGTTGGGTAGGCAGGTACGAATTGAGGGGACAGTTGAGAAGCTTAGTAAGGAAGAATCGGAACGTTATTTCCAGAGCAGACCTATAAAAAGTCAATTAGGTGCTATTGCTTCGCCGCAGAGTCAGGTGATTGATAATATGGATGAAATTGAAAAAATTTGGTCTGAAACTGAAGCTCGATACGATAATAAATCAATCCCAAAGCCTGCATTCTGGGGTGGATACTTGGTTAAACCTCAGGTTATTGAGTTTTGGCAAGGTCGCCCGAGTCGATTACACGACCGTATCGTTTATAAAAAAGCGGATAAGAAAACCTGGAAAATAGTTCGTCTTGCACCTTAATCTTAATGATGACTTTTGAGGAGATAATAACGCTTTTAAGCGAAAAATTTGGTTCGGAAGCAATTTTGGATAGTAAAACGAGTGGTTTACAGTCCGCTTTATTTATACATCCTGATTTTATTGTGCCTGTTTGTGAAGAGTTAAGGGATAATCAGGCTACCTGGTTCGACTTTCTTTCATGTTTAACTGGTGTTGATCATGGTCCTGATAGTAGCAAATTCTCAGTAGTTTATCATCTCTCATCCATCCCTCATCAGCATCAATTAGTGTTGAAGGTTGAGATTGAACATAATCGTCATCTAGTTACATTACCAAGTTTTCATAGCGTTTCGGAGGTTTGGAAGACAGCTGAATGGCATGAGCGTGAGGCTTTTGACCTTCTAGGAATACATTTTGAAGGACATCCAGATCAGCGCAGAATCTTACTTCCAGACGATTGGGAGGGCTACCCATTAAGAAAGGATTATATAGCCGCTGAGGAATATAAGGGAATAAAAATAAACTAACTTGCCCATTTGCACCTAGAATAGCATGCAGGTAAAAAAAACAAGATATGATCAATTGACGGAGAATCTTCAACCCGAGGAGATGATCATCAATATGGGTCCGCAGCACCCTTCCACTCATGGTGTTCTCCGTCTTGAGCTCATCACCGACGGAGAAATTGTGAAGGAGGTGATTCCGCATATGGGTTATTTGCATCGTTGTTTTGAAAAACATTGTGAGAGCCTCTCCTATCAGCAAATCATTCCTTTTGTAGATAGAATGGATTATTTATCATCTATGAATAATAACCATGCCTTTGTGATGGGTGTGGAACGGATGATGGGGATTGATAAGGATATTCCTAAGCGGGTGGAGTACATTCGTGTATTGGTTTGTGAATTGAATAGAATTGCTTCCCATTTAATTGCCATTGGCACTTATGGAATTGACATTGGTGCTTTTACCCCATTTTTATGGTGTTTTAGAGATCGTGAGCACATCATGAACATGCTTGAGTGGGCTTCTGGTTCAAGAATGCTTTACAATTACATTTGGGTTGGTGGTTTATTTTATGATTTGCCAGTTGGTTTTGAGGAGCGTTGTAGCGAATTCGTCGAATATTTTAAGCCAAAATTAGCTGAGCTCAATCAATTATTGACTGATAATCAAATATTTATATCTAGAACTGCTGGAGTGGGTATTTTACCACTCGATGTAGCCATTAATTACGGTTGCTCTGGTCCGATGTTGAGAGGCTCCGGCTTAAAATGGGATTTACGAAGAGTGGATGAATATTCGGCTTACCCAGAGCT
>JBIHZP010000163.1:0-3754 GCA_044231315.1 Daejeonella sp.
GCTTGGAGATGCCCATCTGCTTTAAAGCAGCTTTTAACGCAAAGGAATTGGCATCATAAACCTGTCCTAATTGGAGTGGCTTACCTGGTTCTTGCAATTCATTACCTGTCAAAATAATGCTTATACTGGGTTGTGGGTAAGCCAATATTTGCTTGATGCCTAGTCCGGCGATAAAGCCAATAGCCGCCGGACTTAAAAACGAATTTTTCTCGAGCGCCAATTCATTGACTTTAGCCTCAGAGCCTTGTAATCTCACATTCTGACCTTTAACTAGTTGGGAATCTGTAAGGATCAATTTCCCATTATTGACACAGGTTTTTTCCTGCATAACTACAGTATCAGCTCCGGGTGGGACTGCCGCACCGGTAAATATTCGGCGGGCACTTTGAGGACTTAATGGTTTTAAGTCGGCTAAACCAGCCTGCGACTCTCCATCCAAGCGTAATTCCTGATGTTTTTGCCATTCCTCGAAGTTCAGGGCATAACCATCCATTGACGACTGCTTGAAGGGGGGTAAATCGGTCAATGAAAATAGGTCTTCCGCAAGGATTAAACCTTGCGCATCATGTAAATGAACCCGTATAGGAATGCTTGCTTTTATATGCTCTTCAATTAGTTTTTTCGCTTCAGAAACAGGTATTAACTCTTTGGGCATGTGGCTATTTTCTTTATTTGCTGTGAATTTCGATAAAAAATTGATGATTAGCAATTGGGTTTTATCTGCCCATTCTATTTAAAATAGTTGAAAATTTAACCACCAATACTTATCATACTTCGATTTTGAAGGTCTGCGGTCTGAATTTTTTCAAAGTCCTTCGTGAATTGCCCACCAAGTTCCTTCGCCTTTGATGCAATACTTTCTTGAATGAGGGGTAAAACATCCTCTCCATTTCTAAGTGCTGTGAGAAGATCTGTTTCTTTTTGCGAAAAAAGGCAATTCTTCATTTTCCCATCTGCCGTTAAACGCATGCGGTTACATGTACTGCAAAATGGTGCGCTCATGGTGCTGATGATGGCAAAAGTACCCTGATGGCCCTCAATGGCAAATTTCTTTGCCGTATCGTGAATGTCATCTTTTAAGCGAATGGGACTATATTTTTGGCCGATAAGCTGCAACATCTCATCCATCGTGAACACTTGGTTGCTAGTCCAGCGATTACCCTCAAATGGCATAAACTCAATAAAACGCACATGCACGGCAAGATCTTTGGTCCACTCAATAAAATTATTGATTTCGTGATCGTTTAATCCTTTCATAATCACCACATTAACCTTTACGTGAATGTTTTTGCTGATCATCAAGTGGATATTGTCGATAACCTTTTGGAAACCATCTCGACGAGTGATGATTTGAAATTTATCGGCATCGAGGGTATCGAGACTAATGTTCAAGGATTTAATTTTCGCTTCCTCCAAAACCTCTGCAAAATCATGTAAACGCGTAGCGTTTGTGGTTATAGTGAGCGAAACAGGAAGTTTTGAAAGGCGTAGAATAATATCGGCAGCATCTTTTCTAACGAGAGGTTCACCTCCAGTAAGTCGGATTTTATTGACGCCATTCTCCACAAATATCTTTGCAAGTGATTCTATTTCAGAAGGTTGCATGAGTCTTGAATGCGGTGTAAATTCATAATCCTCTTCCGGCATACAATAAAAGCAACGGAGGTTACAATTATCGGTAAGCGATATTCTTAGGTAATTATGGATTCTGTTAAAACCGTCGACAAGCATGGTTAAAAATACATTATTTAAGTAAATTCAGATAATTTTCTCTTGTATCAATATCAATACTTCCGAGGTCAAAATTAACGGATTCTGATTGGTTTTTATATTTTTTGATGAGTGATTTTGCGCCAGTATCACCTTCGAGTCCAGACAGCTCTTCAAATAAGCTATGATGAAAGAGGGTGGGGGTTCCGAGGGTATCAGCATACTTACTTGCAACAATATTTTTTCCCGTTGCGATGTGTTTATTTATGAGTTTGTTTAATAAGTTGGTACTTACATAAGGTTGATCGCAGACCATAAATATTGCTCCTTCTGCCTCTGGGAATATATTTTTTAGTTTTTGAATTCCGCAATGAATGGATGATGCCATGCCGCTTTCCCACAAAGAGTTCTTTACTAGCTGTATTTTAGATTGATCTAATTCCTGCTCTATCTTTTCCATTTCAGAACCTAAAACCACAATTACTGTTTTTGCTAAACTGCCCCGAGCGGCGTCAATACTATGCTGAAGCAAGCTTTTGCCGCGGTAGTTTAATAATTGTTTTGCTGAACCTAGTCTTGCCGATTTGCCAGCCGCAAGAATAATTATTCCGATATCTTCTGAAATACGGTCTACGGGCGCCATAATTTAGCTTCTTGGATGAATGGGTGTTTTTCTATATTTTAAAAAAGTACCATCTCTACCAGCAAGAGCTGCTCTTATTCCCGAGGCTAAAGAAAGAGCGATTTCCTCGGGTGTTATAGCCCCAATATCGAGTCCCAGTGGTGCATAAATACGTTTCATTTCCGTTTCATCGATGGTAAAACCCTCCTCAGCAAGCTCGTCCCATATCTTTTGGGCGCGCACTTTCGGACCTAACATTCCGATGTAGGGGGATGCGGTATTCAATGCTTTTGGTAAATTAATTTTGTCGGTTTTAAAATCATGCGACATGAGGATAATCGCTGTATGTTCCTCAATGAGCATGTTTTGAAATTCTGTAGGCGATTTAACCTCATCGGCAAGCGCTACAATTTTAGGATTTAGCTTTAGTGGATTGGCAACAATACTCACGCGCCAGCCAATTTCTTTTAATAGCCGGCACATTGGGAAAACGTCATACTGATTTCCCATAAGAACAACATGAATTTCGGGAGGCAATAATTCAATGAACAAGGTTAAGCGATTACCATAAGCCGTCTCGATTGTAGAAATGCCAGATTTTTTAGTCGCAATTTGTTTTTTAATTAGCCTATCCACCGACTCTTGAATTTCTAAGTTTTCAAATTCCTCCAGGGTATCCATGCCATTGTATTGAAAGCAATACCCTTTTTTGATGCCCTTAAGTTCTTTTTTTAGTTCAGTAATTGTAATTAATATATGAGTTTCTCTATTTGTTTTTAGACATTTTTTTAAGAGTTCAATAGGGTTATTAGGATCAGTAAACTCTAGCGGACAAAACAATACATCAATTATCCCATTGCAGCCTAATCCCACTCCAATTTGATGTGGATCATCTTCACTCGTATCATAAGTGATCAAGGAGGCTTCAGATTTATTTATAGCCAATCGAGCTCGTTTAAGAGCATCGCCTTCTAAGCAACCTCCACTAATGCCACCAATCCAGTTTCCATCATCTAAAACAAGCATTCGCGCACCTGTACGGCGATAGGAAGAACCTTCTACACGTACCACTACAGCTAGGGCTGCCCGAGTTTGTGTTTGATCGATCTTATCGTATGCTGCAATGATGGCTTTAATTTCTTTCATACTAAGCTTTAAAGCTAGTCAAAATAATAAATGTCTTATAAAAAAATTGATTTGTTTAAGGTTTAAAAAATAGTTAGTGGAATTTTTATTCAACGCCTCCTAATTCATTTTTGCTAAATGAAACAGCAATAGCTCTTTATTGTTTAGTTTAATATAAAATGAGATCTAGGTCATTTTTTGAGCACAAATAATAGTATAGATTTGAGAAAATGGTATTTATGAAGCATCAGATTTTTTTAGTATTTCTAGTTTTACTTTATTCTTGTCAGACGCCAG
>JBIHZP010000164.1:0-3750 GCA_044231315.1 Daejeonella sp.
TCTTCAATAAAAAGCGTGATTTGGCTAGCATGGATATTGGATTCATTAAGCTCTTTTACTGCGATCACATGGCCATTTTCAGTTAATGCGATAGAGCAAGTAGTAGTGGCAGTTTCAATTAATAAAATCAAAGGATTTTTCATAAATATAGAGGAGCTAATTTATCTAAAGATAGAAATATCAAGGAACAGGATCATGACCGTGCGAACCCCAGGGATGACATCGAGCAATACGCTTTAGAGTTAACCAAGCCCCTTTGAAAGGCCCATGCTTTTGTATGGCCTCCAAACCGTATTGAGAGCAACTTGGAGTGAAACGGCAGGATTGGCCAAGAATTGGAGAAATTAAATATTGATAAATTTTTATCAGAAATAAAAACAGTGCAGAAAAGACCCTATTTATGAATTTACTTAACATACTGGTTCAGAAATATTCTTTTTTAAACGTTGAATTGCACTGATAAACTTCTTTTCTAAGAATGTGTATTCGGCAATTTCGTTCCCAATATAGTTAATGCCGAGAATTATTTTTTCTGAACGTTGATTGAGAAAGGGGAAAAGCTCTTCTGACTTTTGCAAACGGTAGATTTCACGAATTCTACGCTTTAGTAGATTTCGATCTACTGCTCTCTTGAACCTTTTTTTGGGGACACTGATTAGAACTTGAACCGGAAATACTGAATCAGTAACGGCTGGCATCCACAAAATCCGAAAGGGATAAACTAAAAAAGAAGAACCATTATGATAAAGCTTATCAATAAGCTTTACGTTACATAATCGTTCTTCTTTGTTAAAACTATTCATTTTGATTGTTTATTAGCCAAAAGTCAAGCAGATAATGATCTGCAAAATCGTAAAAGGCTACGAAAATACAATCAAAATTATGCTTTATGGCGACGTTCGTCAGATACTGATAGTCTCTTTCTACCTTTAGCTCTTCTAGAAGCTAATACCCTTCTTCCGTTTGCACTGCTCATACGCTCTCTAAATCCGTGCTTATTTCTTCTTTTTCTTTGAGACGGCTGGAATGTTCTTTTCATGACTTTTTAATCTATTATTACTCTAAAAAACAGGAATGCAAATATAAGCTTGATTTTCCACAATTCAAACACTTGATTTAAAATATCCAAATGTTTTTGTAAAAGGTATTTCTGAGGCTTGAATACAAAAATAATATCCCAAGAATCAATCTATTGCTTCCAAATATAAGTTTTATTAAGCTCAGTACCTATATTATTTAGTCTGTTGCTTCAACAAATCTCTGATTTCGGCAAGAAGTGCCTCTTCAGGACTAGCAACTGGTGTAGCAACCGGTGCAACTTCTTCTTCTCGTTTAAAGGCATTAATGGCCTTAATTACAGAAAAAATGCATATTGCCACAATCAGAAACTGAATAGTAGCATTGATGAAATTTCCATAACGAATAGCCACTTCCTCCACCTTATTAATCGCATCTGCAGAAATTAGAACAAGTTTTTTTTCAGAGAAATCTACCCCGCCAATTAAAAACCCAAGGGGCGGCATTAAGATATCATCAACCAAGGAAGTGATAATTTTTCCAAATGCAGCTCCGATAATCACACCTACCGCTAAATCGACCACATTACCCTTAGAAATAAATTCTTTAAACTCCTTTACAATTGCCATAAACATTCAATTTTTTCAATAAATTAAACAAAACTAAACTAATTGGTTAATTTAAACAAAAACAATTTTCTGTAAAGTACTTCACAATAATTGCATTTTATCTATTCCATACGCCATTAATTGTGTAATTTTACGTGACAATAACTATCATGTTAAGACAAAATCTTCAGCAAAAACTTCTTCAAAAACTTTCTCCTCAACAAATTCAGTTCATCAAGTTGTTGCAAGTACCAACTGTATCGCTTGACACAAGAATTAAAGAAGAGCTTGAGGAAAATCCTGCACTTGAAGATTTGAGTCTCGCAAACATGAATGAACCCATTGAGGAGTATCCTGATCGAGATCCAGATGATACCTTCAATTCGGAGGATGGTCCTGAGACCATCGATGAGTTTAATGTTGACGACTACCTTCAAGACGACAATATCAATGATTTTGGATCCAAATATGAGCAAAATGGAGATGATGACGAAGAGCGCAAGGAAATTCCAATAGCTGTACAAAATTCATTTTTCGAGAGCCTACAAGCTCAACTAGACCTCGAACCCTTATCCGACAAAGACTTTAGAATTGGCCGGCAAATAATAGGAAGCCTCGATGATGATGGCTACCTACGTAGACCAATAAATTCTCTGGTTGATGATCTTGCTTTTTCGCAAAATGTATTTGCGGAAGAAGAGGAAGTCCTAGAGATCTTAAAAGTGATTCAAACATTCGATCCTGCCGGAGTGGGTGCCAGAGATTTGCAAGAATGTTTATTGATACAACTTAGAAAAAGAGAACAATCTCCACCTGTTGTCAAAGCAATTAGAGTTGTTGAAGATTACCTAGATGAGTTTACCAAAAAACATTACGATAAGCTTGAACGCTCCCTGAATATGGATTCAGAAGAGCTAAAAGAGGTGATTCACGAAATTCTTAAATTGAACCCTAAACCTGGCGATTCGAACGCTGTAACAACAAAGCAGCTTCAAATTATCCCGGATTTTCATATTAGTAATAATGATGGCGTATTATTCTTAACACTCAACTCAAAGAATGCTCCAGAGTTACGGGTAAGCAGATCATACCAAGACATGTTTGAGCATTATGATAAGTCTGCTCAAAAGGATAAAAAACTGAAGGAAGCCGTGCAATTTGTAAAGCAGAAATTAGATTCAGCAAAATGGTTTATTGATGCAATAAAGCAGCGTCAACAGACTTTATTGAAAACGATGAATGCCATTATGCATTATCAATACAACTATTTTCTGACGGGCGACGATAAAAATCTAAAACCAATGATCCTGAAAGACATAGCTGATCGCATTGGAATGGATATTTCTACCGTTTCAAGAGTTGCAAATTCAAAGTATGTTCAGACTGAATTTGGAACGTTCTTATTAAAATCGTTTTTTTCAGAGGCTATTCAAATGGAGAGCGGAGAGGAGGTTTCAAACAAGGAGGTAAAGAAAATTTTGGAAGAATGCATTGGGAAAGAGGATAAAAGACGCCCCTTAGCAGATGAAAAACTGACCGAAATCCTAAAAGAACAAGGCTACAATATCGCTAGAAGGACGGTAGCTAAATACCGTGAAGCGATGAATATACCTGTAGCTCGTTTAAGGAAGGAACTCTAATAATCGTCTTTTATTACCAACTTTTCTGCGGGCAGCTTACCTTATATCTATTATTTAAGAAAATACCCAATACTATTTCATGGCTTCCATTACTCACTCGATTTAGTCCGGAAGTGGTAAAGTCATACGAATAGCCAATGTTCATCAAAGAGCCCAAATGAAAACCTGCCATTCCGGCAAATGCATCATCTTTACGATAGCTCCCTCCTACCCAAAAACGATCTTTATAAGCAAGCTTCAGGTTTACGTCGACTGATAAGGGTACAGGATTTACTGATTTAACTAGAGCGGACGGCATCGCTGCAAAATCATCACCCAAATAAATTTTATAACCTAGAGTCGCAAAAAAGTGAGGAACCTTTCTCCCTTGGTCATAGTTAACAGGATCGTCACTAAAACCAATTGGATTTTTTAAAAGCTGCTGAGCGGAAACACCCGCAAAAAATCGCGGACCGTACAGCCAAATCCCAGCACTCATGTCAGGT
>JBIHZP010000165.1:0-3748 GCA_044231315.1 Daejeonella sp.
TGCAGTTTTAGGTCCTGCAAATGATGGAGGCTATTATTTACTAGGTTTAATAGATATCATTCCCGAGCTATTTGCGAATAAAATTTGGAGTACAGATCAGGTTGCAAAAGACACGATTAATGATTTGAAAAAGCTACAAAAGAACTACTATCTATTGCCGAAATTAAATGATATCGATGATGCTTCGGATCTTGATCTTTTCGAAAAATCTGAATCGTTCAGAAGCATCTTAAATCATTAAAAAAAAGCCGGGTATAAGAAGTATTAATTTAAATCAGTTAAGTACTTGATTATGGTCATATAAACCGATTTCCAACATCCCTATTTTTATTAAAAAATGAAGGATGAAAATGATTTTTTTAGCGTTTAATGCGCTCAATCCTGATAAAGGTTCTTCTGAATTTGCATTTTATCTGGCCAGGCTCTCTAAATCGAAAGTTTATGGTATTTTTTTGGATGGCTCCCAGGTAGATTATAGTGCCATTTTAGAGGATAAAGAAAATGTAATTGGAACTACATCTCAAAATAATCATCAAAGTCTTGTGCATTATTCAAAGCAGGAACAAATTAAAACGAATATTCACCTTTTTAAAGAGAGTTGTATAAGTAGTGAAGTCTGCAGTGATATTTATCTAGATCGTGCACTAAAATTAACTGAATTAATTACAAGCAGTGCTTTTGCCGATTTAATTGTTGTTGATGCAGCACTTTCTTTAGGTAGTGGATCATCAGGCGCACCTTCAGAAACGGTGAGAGAAATTTTAAATCGAACTGCTTGTCCGGTTATCATTTCACCTCTTTCATTTGACCGTATTGATGAGCTCATTTTTACTTATAACGGATCGGAATCTTCTCTTTTTGCCATTAAGCAATTCACCTATCTATTCCCAGAATATTTTGATAAAAAACTTAATGTAATTCAAGTAAATAAGTCGGGAACGTGGCCTCAAAAAGATCTAGGTAAATTCAAGGAATGGCTAAATAATCATTATTTGGATGTTAATTTTCTTGCACTTGAGGGCAATACTGAACATGAATTGATGGGTTTTCTCCTGAGGAAGAAGCATGTTTTTATTGTCATGGGAGCTTATAGTAGAAACTCAATATCCCAATTTTTTAGTGAAAGTACGGCTGAGGTTTTAATTAAAACATTAACGCAAGCCATTTTTATTGCACATCATTAAAACATTAACACAACACTAGTGTTTACCATAATATATTTTAAGATATGAAAACCATTCTCGCACCAACCGATTTTTCAGAAGTCTCTCTGAATGCCGTAAATTATGCCGCGCAAATGGCAGGTATTTTAGGTATTAATTTGACGCTTCTTCATGTTTGTCCGCTTACGATGACCTACTCAGATGTTCCTCCGCCAGCATTTTATTTGGAGGAATCGATATCTAAAGCAGAGAAACAGCTAAAGGAATTAAAAGCCAAAATTTTGAAAGATGCTCATAAAAAAGTAGTCATAAAAACTAAGGTTTTAACAGGAGATGTTGTTTCTGGGATTAAGACCTATTGTGAAGTTATAGATACTTATGCCGTGGTAATGGGAGCTGATAGTAGTAATGCGATTGATCGCTTTCTGTTTGGCGGAAGCACAATTGAGGCTATAAAATCTTTATCTTGGCCCTTAATTGTGGTCCCATCAGGGGTTCATTTTGGTAGACTTCATAAGATTGGTCTCGCTTGTGATTTTAGAGATGTTGTGAATACTGTACCGGTTGATGAGATCAAAAAACTGGTCAAGGAGTTTAATTCAGAACTTCATATTTTACACGTTCAAACAGAAGATCGAAAGTCAAGCGATCTTGAGACAGCTCATGCAACTCGTTGGCTTCACGATCAACTTGGTTCATTAAATCCTAAATATCATTTTATGGTTTCAGATAAAATTGAGAAAAGCATCAATGATTTTGCTGAGAAAAATAAATTGGAAATGCTCATTGTAACACCTAAAAAGCATAACGTATTTAGTAAAATATTGAAGTCTAGTAAAACGAAAAATATCGTTTTGCAAGCACATGTGCCTGTTCTATCGGTTCATGAATAAATACGAAAAATAGAATGGATTGAAAATAAATAATTTTTATTTTCAATCTCAATTTAGCTGTTTGATAAATTATAGGGGAAAATTTGGGGGTGAATTTGAAAGATATTATTTAAAAACCAGCGCTCCACATTTAATTGGAGCGCATGGTTATTCAATTATTGAATAGGAATACTCTTTCCAACCTTCATTTTCGACTCTTCAGTGCGGGGAAGTATTATTTTGAGAATACCATCTTCATATTTAGCTTCTATTTTTTCAGTTTCAATACCTTCAGGTAAGGAGAAACTTCGGCTAAAACCACGATAATTGTATTCTTTACGTGTAAAAGTCTTTTCTTCTTCAACTTTTTCCTCTTCGCTTTCATTGCTAATATTTAGCATGTTCCCACTAAGGTCGATTTTAAAGTCCTCTCTTTTCATTCCTGGAGCTGCTAGGCTTACCAAAAATTGATTTTCCTGCTCTATGATATTTACAGGAGGTAAACTTGCCGCTCGGCTCCATAATTCACGTCCCTCAAACCAATCATTCCACGGTTTTAATAAATCATCAAATACAGATGGAATTCCTCCGGCTACTCTGGCCAATGTGTCAGTTTTCATAATTCTCCTTTTTTAAATTGTTGTTGATTAATTGTTAAAACAAAGATATTTCTAATCAAAGATGCATCCCTTGACGGGAATCAAATGCTGAACTGAGTTTCATCAATATTGCTATTTTTTGGGTCTTTAAGGCTATTTTATCGGATACTATAAATCTATACTGGAAGAATTCTTTTAACTTTCTTTTTATGATTTAAAACGCTTACTTCATTTAGTGAGTTGATACTATCTTTCGCTAATTTTCTTCCTAGTATGTGGTCGATATCTTCTTTATAAATGATCTCCTTCTTAAACAGTAAATCTGCAATTTTGCTCAGTGATTCTTTATTTCTCTCCAAGAGGTTTTTACTTCGTTCATAACAAGCATTTACTAAAATCCTAACCTCCTCGTCAATCATCCTTCCCGTTTCCTCACTATAAGGCTTTTGAATGCTCACGTCTCTTTGTCCGCTAGAATCATAAAAACTAACGTTCCCTATTTTTTTATTGAATCCATAATAAACTACCATGGTATAGGCTTCCTTAGTAACTTTTTCTAAGTCATCTAATGCACCTGTTGAGATATCCCCAAACATAATTTCTTCTGCAGCTCTGCCTGCCAAGCCGCTACATAAATGTTCCATAAAGGTTGTTTTATTTCGCAGTTGCTTTTCCTCGGGTAAATACCATGAAGCTCCCAAGGTTTTTCCTCTAGGGATGATAGAAACTTTTACTATTGGATCAACATGTTTTAGTAAAGTGCTTACCAAAGCATGACCTGCTTCATGATATGCAATTATTCTTTTTTCTTCCGGAGAAATAATTTTGCTTTTCTTTTCAAGTCCGGCAACAATGCGATCAATAGCATCTAGAAAATCCATTTTACCAACAGCATCGGCCTTTTTTCTTGCCGCAATAAGTGCTGCTTCATTACAGATATTCGCGATATCTGCACCTGAGAAGCCTGGAGTTTGTGCAGCTAAAAAAGGAATGTCAATGGTATTATCCAAAACAAGGGGGCGAAGATGTACCTTAAATATGGATTCGCGTTCTCTCAAATTTGGTAGTTCCAAATAAATATGTCGATCAAATCTTCCCGGCCTGAGGAGTGCCG
>JBIHZP010000166.1:0-3737 GCA_044231315.1 Daejeonella sp.
TCAGAAAAATATAGTCTGCGCTCCGAATGCCCAATAATTACATATTTTGCACCGGTAGAGGCAATCATGTGAGCTGAAACTTCTCCAGTGTAGGCGCCACTATCCGCTTGGTGACAATTTTGAGCTCCAATAGATAGTTTAACTTCACCTTTTAAAACATTTGCGAGGCTGTTCAAATGAATACTTGGTGAACATACAATCACTTCTTGCTCTCCACTAAGTTCTACTTTAAGAAGTTCTTGAATTTCATTTAAAAGATGGATTCCTTGTTCCAAGTCCAAATTCATTTTCCAGTTACCTGCAACTATCTTTTTTCTCATTCTATATTTTTCTAAATTGATATTAAAATCTTCTGTGTTTTTCTGTAAGGTCAAAAATATGTGTTAATATTTTCTGTTCAACTTCATTAAACTCAGTATTCCTCCTAAGAGATACCTTGCTAGCAGTTTCAAACATCTTTTTTAATGAATAAACTTCAAATCCATGGTTCCCACCCCAGGAAAAATCAGGAACAAAGTTTCTGGGAAAGCCAGATCCGAACAAATTTGCACTAACCCCTACAACAGTGCCAGTATTGAACATCGTATTAATCGCACATTTAGCATGGTCGGCCATAATTAATCCACAAAACTGAAGTCCGGTTCTTCTAAAATTTTCACTTGAATAATCCCACAATCTCACATCTGCATAATTATTCTTCATATTGGAATTATTGCTATCTGCCCCAATATTACACCATTCACCCAAAACAGAATTACCCAAATAGCCCTCATGCCCTTTGGCAGAATTAGCAAAAATTACTGAATTATTGATTTCACCACCAGCTTTTGAATGTGGCCCGATAGTGGTCATGCCATAAATTTTAGCACCCATCTTCAATATGGCATTTTCACAAAGCGCAAAAGAACCCCGAATATGACAACCTTCCATAATTAGGGAATCTTTTCCGAGGTAAATGGGACCTAGTTTGGCGTTGAAGCTTGAACATTCTGCCTCCACTCCTTCCTCAACAAAAATTTGATCACCAAGAATGGTATTTGTACTACTCAGACTTGCAGAGCTGCGTCCTTTTGTGATTAGGTCGAAATCTTTTCTGATCTCCAGACCATTAAATGAAAAAATACTTTCAGGAAATACGATTCTAACAAATGGCAACAAATATTCAATCTTTCGATAAGAGGAAAGCGAAGACAAGTTAAATTCTTTGGCTCCTAACTCATTTAACCTCAAGGCGATTAATAACGATTCCGAAAAAAGGGCTTCCCCTTCCTTTAAACCATTAATTGCTGAAAGAAGATCTTGATCGGGACAGAAAGCAGAATTAATAAAAAGATTGTCGGCACCTATAGAAAGAGGATATTTTTCTTGAAGATAATCTTCAGTGAGATAAGAAATCTCTGTGTTTAGATGGCGCTTCCATTTTTCAGCGATAGTCAAAATCCCAACCCTGAATTCAGAAATAGGTCTTGTAAATGCCAATGGCAATAAATTGGAACGAAACTGATCGTCGAAAAGTATGATACCCATAGCACAAAAATAACAAAAGTCCCGACCTTATGAGTGGGGACTTTTGTTATTATTTAATAAATAATTATTTTTTTTCGTAACGGGTACGGAACTTATCAATACGTCCAGCGGTATCAACTAGTTTCATTTTACCTGTGTAGAATGGGTGTGAGGTGTGAGAAATTTCTAATTTAATTAGAGGATATTCGTTACCATCTTCCCATTTAATACTTTCTTTGGTATCAATACAAGATTTAGTTAAGAAAGAATATTCGTTAGACATGTCCTTGAACACAACTAATCTATAATTTTTGGGATGCAATTCAGCTTTCATCTTCAATACTTTTTAAGAGGTGCAAATATAGCAAAAAATACAATTATTGTAAAGTAATTTTGAAAAATATCTTATTAGATTATTTTTCTTAGAGGCCAAAAACGATTTATAAGGCTTTTAAACTAAAATACAGGATGATTTTTTATTTATTTTATTTCTTGGCAAAGCTCAATCAAAACTCCATTTGATGATTTAGGATGCACAAAACACACCAGTTTATTATCGGCGCCACTTTTAGGGCTATCACTTAACAGCTGAAAACCCTCACCTTTTAATCGTGCCATTTCCTTTACTATGTCGTCTACAGCAAAAGCGATATGATGAATGCCTTCGCCACGCTTTTCAATAAATTTGCTTATCGAACTATCGGAGGAGCTCGCTTCTAATAATTCTATCTTACTTTCACCTATTTGAAAGAACTCAGTAATCACCATTTCGGAAATAACTTCCTCTTTTTTATAGCTTGGCAAACCTAGTAGCCTTTCATAAAGTGTGGAAGCATCTTTTAAGCTTTTTACTGCGATTCCAATGTGCTCTATCTTGTTCATATTCTTATTAATATGGCATAAAAATGACCATTTTATCTATACCTACATAGACAAAATTGACAATTACTGAAAAAAATATTTCATATCTTTGTTTAAAATTAAACAAGACTATAAATATTTCGAAATGGAATTGCCTATATATTTAGATAATAACTCTACAACCCCAATGGATCCACGTGTTTTGGATGCTATGTTGCCTTATTTTAATGCAAAATTTGGAAACGCAGCAAGCAGAAATCATGCTTTCGGATGGGCGGCAGAAGAAGGTGTTGATTATGCACGTGAGCAAGTTGCAAAGTTGATTGGAGCTAATGAAAAAGAAATTATTTTCACTTCAGGAGCAACAGAATCAGACAATCTCGCTATTAAGGGTGTATTTGAGATGTACAAAGACAAAGGAAATCATATTATCACCTGCGTTACTGAACACAAGGCAGTATTAGATGCCTGCAAACACGTTGAAAAACTTGGTGGCGAAGTAACTTACCTTGGAGTTAAATCCGATGGGATGATTGACTTAGCTGAATTAGAAGCGGCAATGACCGAAAAGACCATTCTAGTTGCCATCATGTTCGGCAATAACGAAATTGGTGTAATACAGCCAATAAGAGAAATCTCTGCGATTGCACATAAGCATGGAGCATTATTTATGAGCGATGCTGTCCAGGCCGTTGGTAAAATACCAGTTGATGTAATTGCTGACGGAATTGATTTAATGGCTTTCACAGCTCACAAAATGTACGGACCGAAGGGTGTTGGAGCATTGTATGTGCGACGTAAAAATCCAAGAGTTAAGGTTACTGCTCAGATGGATGGTGGCGGTCATGAAAGAGGAATGCGTTCTGGAACATTAAATGTTCCAGGAATTGTTGGATTTGGAAAAGCAGCTGAACTTTGCCGCTTAGAAATGGAACAAGAAGCCATACGTCTTTCTAAATTACGCGATAAATTACAAGTTGAACTTAACGTACTAGAAGAAAGCTACGTGAATGGCAATGTTGATTTTCGATTACCACATGTGGCTAATATTTCATTCAAATATGTTGAAGGAGAAGGATTAATGATGGCTATGAAAGATTTAGCCGTTTCTTCAGGATCAGCATGTACATCGGCTTCCTTAGAACCATCTTATGTTTTAAAGAGTTTGGGCCTTTCAGATGATTTGGCACATTCATCAATTCGTTTTGGTTTGGGTCGCTTTACTACAGAAGAGGAAGTTGATTTTGCAATTGAGCAAACAAAAAAGGCGGTTAATCACCTCCGCGATCTTTCGCCACTTTGGGAAATGTTCAAAGAAGGAATCGATCTAGATAAGATTGAGTGGGCAGAACACTAGGGGGAATTAAGTT
>JBIHZP010000167.1:0-3733 GCA_044231315.1 Daejeonella sp.
TGGATAAGATTAGAGATGCTGTTAAAGGCATTCCTGGTGCCGAAATTACGGTAGCGCAAGAACAGGCTGGTCCGCCGACCGCCAAACCTATCAGTATTGAAATAACTGGCAATAACCTGGATTCATTAGTGAAGGTTTCAGAAAATTTAAAACAATATCTAGAATCTAAGCAAATTGCAGGTGTTGAAGAGTTAAAGTCTGATTTCCAAAACAATAAGCCCGAAATTATTTTTGATATTGATCGTGAGCGAGCAAACCGCGAAGGAATCTCTTCGGGACAGATTGGAATGGATCTTCGTACAGCCATTTTTGGTAAGGAGGTTTCTAAATTTAGGGATGCTAATGAGGATTATGAGATCAATCTTCGTGCAAATGAAGATCAGAGAAATAATTTAGATGCTCTTCGTAACATGAAAGTCACTTATCGAGATATGGGAATGGGAGGAGTGATCCGCCAGGTACCTCTTTCATCTTTCGCGTCAATTGATTATGTAAATACATATGGCGGAATTAAGCGCAAGCAAGAAAAAAGAATTATTATACTTTCCTCAAACGTATTGAGTGATTATAATCCTAATGAAGTTGTAGCCGCTATTGAAAGTGAAATTGCTCAGTTTAAGGCTCCCTCAGGTGTTGAAGTAAAAATGGCAGGCGAGCAGGAAGAGCAACAAGAAACAATGTTGTTCCTCGGAACTGCATTGATGATCTCTCTGGGACTTATTTTAATCATCTTGGTAACTCAGTTCAATTCAATTACAAAGCCACTTATCATTTTAAGTGAAATTGTATTGAGTATCATTGGTGTTTTGCTAGGAGTGACCATTTTTAGAATGGAAATGTCAATTGTAATGTCGGGAGTTGGAATTGTGGCCCTTGCTGGAATTGTTGTGAGGAATGGTATTTTACTTGTGGAATTTACTGATCTCTTAATTGAGCAGGGTATGGATGTAAGAGAGGCTATTATTGAAGCTGGCAGGACAAGAATGACTCCCGTATTGTTAACCGCTACGGCAACCATGTTGGGTTTAATTCCTCTTGCAGTAGGTTTAAATATGGATTTTGTAACGCTATTTAGTGATTTTGATGCAAATCTCTATTTTGGAGGAGATAATGTTGCTTTCTGGGGACCATTATCGTGGACTATGATATTTGGTTTGAGTTTTGCGACCTTCTTGACACTAATTTTAGTGCCATGTATGTTATTAATTGGCGATTCAAACTCGAAACGAATTAAGGGTTGGTTTAGAAGCGGGACTACTCAAGAGTAATCTTTACCCTTCGAAGGCCTCAGGGCGCGGTGCTTTGCTGGCTTCGAAAACCTCAGCCACCGCGTGGTATTTGGATTAGATTATCTTTGCTGCTTTAGGCTCTCGAACGGTGGCTGAGGTTCTCGAAGTCAAAAAAAAAGCCATTCAGAAAATCTGAATGGCTTTTGTAATTTTTTAATTGATTACTGAGCAACAGTTGAATCAACAGCAGTTGAATCAGTAGCAGTTGAATCAGTAGCAGTTGAATCAACAACAACAGTTGAATCAACAGAAGTTGAATCTGTAGCAGCTTCTTCAGTTTTGTTTGAGTTACAAGCAGCAACTGATAAAGAGATAGCTAAAGCTAAGAAACCGAATTTGAAAGAATTTTTCATCGTTAAGTGTTTAAAATGTATTTAAATAATTTACAGTTAATACGCCAAAGTTAAAAAGGTAACCCTTAACATTCAAAAAAAATAAAAAAAATATTTTTGCTATCATTGGGTTACAATTTCGAATAAAAAGTATTAACAGTGAAAAAAGAGATAAAAAGTTCAGTTCCAGCAGATAGTGAAATTATTTTAGGTATACTGAATGACTCAAAAGAGATATTAAATCGTTTGTATTCCACTTATTTCCCCATGGTACTCCAATTAGTACTTAATAACAACGGAAATGAGGATGATGCAAAAGATGTTTTTCAAGAGTCTGTGATTGTTCTTTACAATAAAGTAAAAACTGGAAATTTTGAGCTGAACAGTAAGCTTAAAACTTTTATTTACTCTGTTTGTAGAAGGTTATGGCTGAAGCGTTTAAACGCACAAAGTAAGACTGTTCGTAATATTGAAGATTTTTCTGATTTTATTCCGGTGGAAGATGACTTGGAAAGACATGAAGAAAAGGACAGGCAGTTCGCAATAATGGAATCAGCTTTACTTCAATTAGGGGAGCCATGCAAAACTATTATTGAAGATTATTACATGCAGAATAAATCAATGCAGGAAATTTGCGAGAAATTTGGTTATACCAATGCTGATAATGCTAAAACTCAAAAATATAAATGCTTGCAACGCTTGAAAAAATTATTTTTCCAAGCTTAAAAATTAAATAATGAAGAGCGATATAGAAATTATTAATCAAATTGATGCCTATCTGAGAGGAGAGCTTTCTGATACTGATCTCTTTGATTTTGAAAATAAAAGGCGTGAAGATCCTGCTTTTGATCTTAAAGTGGTGGAACATTCCAATTTGGTTTCACATTTATCTGAATATTCGGGTGCCCTGAAATTAAAATCCGACATGAACATTATTCACGAAACGTTGGATATTCATGCGATCAGAAACCAAGTTGCTCCAGATGCACCAATTTATGTCAGACTTTGGAAAAAATATAGAATCAATACAGCCATTGCAGCTACTGTTGCATTAATTGCAGTGTCTGGAACTTTACTTTCTACAGGTTTCTTCTCTAAATCAATTTCTACTAATGTGAGCCTTCTCCGTAGAGAAATAAATAGTATTAAGAAATCACAAAATGATTTAATCAAAAATATTAAACCAATTAAAGGTCCTGCTAACCCTGGTTCTTTTGGAGGTACAGGATTTGCACTTTCATCTAACGGCTATTTAGTAACTAATTACCATGTAATTAAAGATGCCGATTCACTTTATGTACAAAATTCTGAAGGTGAGGCATTTAAAGCTAAAATGATTTATATTGATCCAGCGTATGATTTAGCTGTTTTACAAATTGTAGATCCAGCATTTGAAGGTCTTGCAGCATTGCCTTACACTTTTAAAAAATCGGCATCTGATGTAGGTGAGGACGTATTTACCATTGGTTTTCCCAGAGATGATCAAGTGTATGGTAAAGGTTATGTGAGTTCAAAAAATGGTTATGCTGGTGATACAGTGGCTTATCAAGTTTCTATTCCAGTAAATCCTGGTAATAGTGGTGGACCCCTACTAGATAACCGCGGAAATGTAATCGGTATTATTAATGGTAAACAAACCCAAGTTGACGGGGCCGCATTTGCCATCAAATCAACTTATATTTTGAAATCTATTGATGCAATACCGCAAGATTCTTTGGATGAGAAATTAGTTCTCAGCAAGAGAAATAGCTTATCGGGATTAAGCAGAAAAGATCAGTTTAAAAAACTAGAACCATTTATTTACATGGTTAAGGTTTACTAATCCATACCTAAAACACATAAAAAAGCCTTAAGCTAATGTTTAAGGCTTTTTTTATCGGTCAACTTCTCCAAGAACAATATCCACAGAACCAAGTATGGCTACCAAGTCTGCAATCAAAACTCCTCTAGTAATTTCTGGTAAGACAGAGAGATTATTGAAACTGGGACCTCTTGCTTTAACACGCTTGGGAATTTCAGTCTTTCCATCCGTAATAAAATAATAACCGAGTTCTCCACGTGGGTTTTCAGATCGGATATAAAAATCTTGCTCTTTAGGAATAATCTTTTTAG
>JBIHZP010000016.1:0-12052 GCA_044231315.1 Daejeonella sp.
TAGAATCGATTTTTCTGACTTCGCGGGCACCTCCATAATATCCATCACCACCATTGGCGCCATCAAACCATAATTCGAAAATCGGTCCGTAATTAGTGAAAAGCTCTGTGATTTGGTTTCTATAATAATCCACATAAGCAGGCTTGCCATACTCCGGATGATTTCTATCCCAGGGTGATAAATAAACCCCAAATTTTAAACCGTGTTTTTTTGCAGCATCGGAAGTTTCTCTAACCACATCACCTTTTCCATCTTTATAGGGACTGTTTTTTACGGAATGTTCGGTGAATTTACTTGGCCATAGACAAAAGCCATCGTGGTGTTTGGTGGTTAAAATTAAAGTTTTAAAGCCTGTTTCCTTCAGTGTTTTTGCCCATTGCTCGGTATCTAGCGCGGTAGGGTTAAAAGTGCTTCTTTTTTCATCGCCAAAACCCCATTCTAAACCCGTAAAAGTATTGGTAGTGAAGTGCACAAATGCATTGGTCTCCATTTCATGCCATTCCATTTGTTGTTTATTGGGAATGGGATAGACTGGCGCTGGTGCCTTACTATTATTGGTTTGAGCATTCGCACTTAGGGAAATAGCAAATAAAGCTAAAATAAGGTGTTTTATATTCATGGGATATCACATATTAAAATTAAATATAGTTTATTATGACCCAAAAGAAAAAATAATTCTATTCCTGGATTCCCTTTAAAGAATTCCAGCCTTGCGCTTTAATTGGATGAACCATTTGTGATTTTGAAATTAAATTACATCCCGCCGAGGCTTCTGTCATATGTCCGATAATGGATATATCTGGATTGTTTTTAATTTTTTCAAAATCAGACTGCTTAACAGTAAACAGTAATTCGTAATCCTCACCACCATTTAAAGCACAAACTGTTGGGTCGATGCCAAAATCGCGTGCGGTATCATAAGTCATTGGATCGATGGGAATTTTTTCTTCGTATAAATTACACCCTTTATTCGATTGCTTGCAGATATGAAGAATTTCAGAGGCTAAACCATCGGAAATGTCAATCATAGAAGTTGGCTTGATTTTCATCAATTTCAAAGCTTCAATGATGTCTTTTCTAGCTTCAGGCTTTAACTGTCGTTCAACGATATAATCTTTACCCTCTAAATCTGGTTGGATATTTGGATTTTCTAAAAAGATGTTTTTTTCTCTTTCAAGCAATTGTAATCCGATATAAGCGCCGCCCAAATCGCCGGAAACACAGAGTAAATCGCCCTCGTTGGCACCATTTCGATAGCAAATATCTTTTTCATCAGCAGAACCAATACTGGTTATACTTAAAATCAAGCCTTGTTTTGAGGAACTGGTATCGCCTCCAACTAAATCAATCCCATACTTTTCACAGGCAACACTTATTCCTTGATATAATTCCTCCACCGCTTCTAATGGAAATTTGCTCGATAAGCCAATGGATACGGTGATTTGATGTGCTGTACCATTCATGGCGTAAATGTCGCTTAGGTTGACTTGTACGGCCTTGTAGCCTAAATGTTTTAATGGGGTATAGGCTAAATCAAAATGGATACCTTCCAATAATAGATCAGTAGAGATTAAAGTTTTTTTACCTTCAAAATTTAAAACGGCTGCATCATCGCCAATCCCCTTAATGGTGCTTTTATTAGTAATTTCAAAGTTTTTTGTGAGATGATCAATTAAACCAAATTCGCCTAATTGCTCAATTTCTGTACGTCCCTTATTTTCAAACATGCTCTATTATTTTGATACAAAGGTGCTAATTTTTAAAGCATTGAAGCAAAGGATTTAGGGTAATTTATAAATGCGCTTCAGTTTTTCGTAAGCTGATTGAGGTGCCTGTACCAAAATAGGATTTTTGCTCTTGTCGAGGAAGTTAATTAGCTTTTGAATATCTGTCTCTTTCATGGCTGTACAACCGGCTGTAGGATTATTACTTCCGCTCCAAATATGCATGAAAATACATGATCCATCTTCCGCTTTTGCGGGATTTACATTATAATCCACAAAGATTCCAAATTTGTAGGCATCGCTTTTCATAAGCATCGTTTCGGCCGAATTCCAATCTTTTTTCAACGTGTCTGTACTTACTATTTGATTATAATAGGCTGATTTTGAATCATCAACACAAAAAGTACGCTCATTCACTTTGATGGAATTCATCTTGGATTGGATATCTTGATATCCAAATAAACCGCTTAAATAAAATATTCCGGCAGGGGAGTTTCCATCACCTTCCTTTTTTAAAATACCTGTATTTAATTCATTAGCATGTAAACCCTTTGCCCAGGCCATTCCGCTTCTGCCAGTAACAATCGGAATATTGTTCATTACCAGTTTCCATTTGCTATCGCTGTATTCATAAACAGCCATTTTACCTGCAATTTTATTCCAGCTATCCGTTGTAACAAGGATGAGTTGCGAGCTATTGAATTTTTTATTTAAATCTTCTGGCTGATTAAAAAAAAGGAGAAACAACAATCCGGAGATGAAAGAAAATGGATTCATATTTTATTATAGAGCGTTTTTTAACCAATTTTTACCTTCCGAAAATCGGGTAATGAGCATAGCAGAAATGGTATCACCGGTTGCATTCAACAGAGTAGCCATTGGATCAACCAGCGTTCCGATAATCATCACTACGGGCAGCATCTCCACCGGTAAATTATAAACCGTCATGATCATAATTTCTGCAATATATCCACCGTTGGGAATTCCGCCTTCAACTACACTCAAAATAATGGTTAAACCCAATGCGATCAGGATGGTTTCTGGATTCATAAAATCTTTACCCATGATGGCGAAAACGGCTGCTATTTTTATAATAGCCGATATACTGGATCCATCTTTATGAAGTGGCGCTCCTAGTGGGATGGCTATGTTGGCGATATGATCGGGTATTTTCATCGCTTTAGCTGCACTTAAATTTGATGGAATAGTAGCAATACTGCTACAAGTACTCAATGAAGTGAAGGATGGAATAATATTATTTTTCCAGTAGATTTTTATGGCCGGAATACCCCCAGCGATATAGGCATAAAGAGAGTAAAAAATAGCAAAATAAAAGAGACTTAATCCGTAATAAATGGCCATAGAATGCCCGTAAGTGCCAAAAAGCTGCGGACCAAAAACTCCAATTTGATAGGCAAAATAAGCTCCTAATCCTATCGGAGCGATTTTCATGATTAAAATCAATAATTGTTTCATCACCTCGTCGCCTGCAATTAGGAATTTTTTAAAAGGTTCACCCATATCACCCGATCTAGAGGTGGCAAAACCAACAAGCAATGAAAATATAATGAATGCTAACATGCTTTTACGAGATAGTAATTCGTAAAACTCATTCACTGTAAGTAAACTCGTTGCTTGTTGACCCCAGTTTTGAGCTTTTAATTCTTCCACTACTTTTACAGTAGTTTCCATATTTTGAGGTAATGGGAATATCCACACCGCTAAAACGGTTAAAGCAGCTGAAATTAGTACCGTTCCCACAAAAACAAAAAGCGTGATAAACATAAGTTTACCCATTTTTTTACTCCGATCTATATTGGCAACAGAAGAAGATATTGCGAAAAAAATTAAGGGAATAACCGCTGTAAAAAGAAGATTTAAGAATATATCGCCTAGAGGTTTAAGTACCTCAACTTTTTCACCTAAAATTAAACCTAAAATAGTTCCGACAGTAATACCAATCAGTAATTTAATAATACTGCCATAGTTCTTAAAAAATCCCGCTGATTGTTCAGTCATAAATTATAAACCAAGTTTTGCAGATATCTCCAACATTTTTTCGATGGGTTTCTGTGCCTTTAAAATAATATCCATGGATACATTAATCTCTGGAAGTTCATTTTTAAGACATAAATATAACTTTTCTAAGGTATTTCTTTTCATATGCGGACAATCATTGCAAGCACAAGAATTATTGGGTGGAGCAGGAATAAAGGTTTTATTCGGACTAGCCTTAGCCATTTGATGGATAATACCACTTTCTGTAGCAACAATAAATTCATTTGCTGGATTATTGATGGTATACTTCAAAAGACCCGTAGTAGAACCAATATAATCAGCCATTTTTAAAATTACATCTTCACATTCAGGGTGGGCAATAAATTTAGCCCCGGGATGCCTGTTTCTTAATTTTATAATTTTCTGCTGTGAAAATATCTCATGCACCATGCATGCACCATTCCAAAGAACTAAATCACGTCCTGTTTTTTTAGCCACATAGGCTCCTAGATTTTTATCGGGACCAAATATTATTTTTTGATCTTTTGGTAAGCTTTCTACTATTTGAACTGCATTGGATGAAGTACAAACAATATCACTCATTGCTTTTAATTCAGCAGTACAATTCACATAGGTAATTACCATGTGATCAGGATATTTTTCTTTAAACTTTGCAAATAATCGTGGCGGACAACTATCTGATAATGAACATCCTGCTTTTAAATCTGGTAATAAAACCTTTTTATCTGGAGATAATATTTTAGCTGTTTCAGCCATAAAATGCACGCCAGCAAAAACAATTATATCTGCATCTGTTTTAGCGGCTTCCTGTGATAATCCCAAACTATCGCCGATATAATCCGCGACATCTTGAATATCTGGTTCCTGATAAAAGTGCGCAAGTATAACTGCATTTTTCTCTTTTTTTAATCGTTTAATTTCTGCAAATAAATCAATTGTGGGATCAATTGCTTCATCTATAAATCCTTTGCTATTTAATTCTTCGAAGGTATTCATTTATCAACTATTCAATAAATACTATTTATATTTTAAATAAGAATCTTATTGTTTATTAGGGTGTTGGTAATGTGTATAAATCGGACTCTTTTTTGTACGTTTTATTGTTTTTAATTATTTACCAACACTTTCTAAACAGAATCATTATTCTATGTGTTTGATTATCAAGTATTTTGTTTAACCTAATTTTATTTTACTTTTTTATATGTTGATTTTATTCAATGTGTCAAAAGTGGAATACTTTGTGATAATTGATTATAACTTACTCAAAAATAAGTTAATTTAACCTTAGTCGAACTATTTTTAAGCTTCTTTGTTTTTTATTCAACAAGTATTGGCACTAAATTAACATCTTTGAGTGGCTTATTAACATCTATGTTATGGAGCTGGTTTTTAAATGTTTTTTATGAAAAAGGTAGATTTTTTAGTTGTCGGTTCTGGAATTGCAGGTTTAAGTTTTGCTCTTAAAGCGGCGCAATATGGTAAGGTTCTGATAGTTACAAAGGCTAGTGAAGATGAATCTAATACAAAATATGCTCAGGGCGGCGTAGCTGTTGTTGTGGATAAAGAAGAAGATTCATTTGATAAGCACATAGAAGATACTTTAATTGCTGGTGATGGTTTATGTGATAAACGCATTGTTGAGCTCGTTGTTAAGGAAGGGCCGGCACGTATAGACGAAATAATTAAATATGGTACCTCTTTTGATAAAACTAAAAAGGGTGTATTTGATTTAGCAAAAGAGGGCGGACATTCTGAAAGTAGAGTGCTTCATTATAAGGATATTACTGGTCTGGAAATTGAAAGATCTTTATTAGAACAGATCCACCATAATCCCAATATTGAAATTCTTACTCATTATTTTGCCGTAGAATTAATCACGCAACACCATATTGGTGTTTTTGTTGATCGTAAATCTGATGATATAGAATGCTATGGTATTTATGCTTTAAATACAGCCACAAATAAGGTTGAGAAATTTCTTTCCAAGGTGACTTTAATGGCATCTGGTGGTGCGGGTCATGTGTATGCCACGACCACAAATCCTGTTATAGCTACCGGTGATGGTATTGCCATGGCTTATCGCGCTAAGGCTAAGGTTCGGAATATGGAATTTATTCAGTTTCATCCTACCGCACTTTATAATCCAGGAGAGTATCCATCTTTTCTAATTTCAGAGGCTGTTCGAGGTTTTGGTGGCGTTCTCAAAACTAAGGACGAACAAGAATTTATGCATCAATACGATGATCGTGGATCCCTTGCACCTCGAGATATAGTGGCGCGTGCCATTGATGCTGAAATGAAAAAGTCTGGTGATGATTTCGTTTATTTGGATATTCGTCATCGTTCAAAAGCGGATATTTTATCCCACTTTCCTAATATTTATGCCAAATGTTTAAGTATTGGAATTGATATGACACGAGATTTAATTCCGGTGACTCCAGCAGCGCATTATATGTGCGGTGGCATTCTTGTAGATCAAGATGGTAAGTCGTCCATACATCGCTTATATGCTTGTGGGGAATGTGCCAGTACCGGACTTCATGGAGCCAATCGCTTAGCTTCTAATTCTTTACTTGAAGCACCCGTTTTTGCTCATCGTATTTTTGAAGATGCGATTAAAGTTTTTAAAAATTACTCTATTTTAGATACTATTCCTGAATGGGATGAAACGGATACTAAATTATCTAATGAAGACATTTTGGTTACTCATAATTTACGTGAAACACAAAAGGTAATGAGTGATTATGTGGGAATAGTTCGTTCAGATTTTAGACTTGATCGAGCAATGCGCCGATTGGGTTTATTATATGAAGAGACTGAATCTTTTTATAAAAAGACCACTCTTTCTGTGAAGCTATGTGAATTAAGAAATGTAATTCAGAATGCTTATATCGTTATAAAATCCGCTAAATTGCGTAAGGAAAGTCGCGGGTTACATTTCAACACAGATTATAAAGTACATGCTGAAGCACCACACGATACTGTATTTTAAACCCATATTATGCCACTAATTTTACCAGTTAAAGGAGTTTATCCAAGTATTGGAAAGGATTGTTTTCTTGCCGAGAATTCCACAATTGTAGGTGATGTAACCATGGGTAATTATTGTTCCGTTTGGTTTAGTGCGGTAATTAGGGGGGATGTGAATTACATCACGATTGGCGATAATACCAATATTCAGGATGGTGCGGTTGTTCATTGTACCTATTTAAAAGCACCAACAATTATTGGAAATAATGTTTCTATTGGGCATAACGCTTTGGTTCATGGTTGTGTCCTTCACGACCATGTTCTTATTGGAATGGGTGCTATAGTGATGGATCATGCAGTTGTTGAAGAATTCTGTATTATTGCTGCAGGGGCAATCGTTTTAGAAAATATGAGATGTGAATCTGGCTTTCTTTATGCGGGAATACCGGCTCGGAAAATAAAGCCACTTAGTGAAGAGCAGATTGCCTTGTTGAAACAACTTCCTGAAAATTATAAAATGTATTCCAATTGGTTTACTCCGGATTCGGAATAAGTATATTTTCTTCCAAATCCCAATTCGGTCTAATGGTAATTATTTTATCAAAAATCCAAATGTTTTCAGGTTGTATTCCTAATTTAACATTGCCTGTATCCCATTCTTTGTTT
The DNA here is from genome assembly GCA_044231315.1 of Daejeonella sp. Lineage (GTDB taxonomy): Bacteria > Bacteroidota > Bacteroidia > Sphingobacteriales > Sphingobacteriaceae > Daejeonella. Next base: position 7,380 of record JBIHZP010000016.1, read on the forward strand.
TTATTTAGGTCATAGATTACCCTGATTTTATATTTTCCTGTGGGATATCGTGTGTAATTTAATGTCTGGTTTTTATTTAAGTTATCTTCTTTAAGTAATTTATAGTCTTCGGTTAACCACTGTACTACATAACTTTTGCTCGTGTCTGGAACGGTTATTTTCATAGAGATGCTGCCATAATTATCTTCTATATCCAGTTCAAATTTCCGGTTATATAGCTTAGACTTATTTCCTGAAATATCCTCGAAAGCATTGTTGTCTACTTTTAAAACGTATTGTTTATTTAGCTTCCATGGATATTTTAGGGTGTATGTTTTTTGTAAATTTTTATTCTCTAGAATACTGTAATTCTTTACCAGAATCGAGTCCTCTAAAACACTTATGAGCTTCTCATTTACTGATTTTATGGGCGTAGAAAACCTGATATTCAGTTCGGCACCAGGTTTTAATTTTCCATTATTGATATTGTCTGCTATACCTAGTATTTCCGTATAGGTATCTTTTTTGTTTCTTCTTAAAATAACAGTATCCAAGGCTATTTTCGCTGAATATACAGCTACTTTTATGGAGTCAAAGGTTAGCTCAGGCAGCCAGATTCTTGCCGAATCTCTATTGTTTGAAAACTCTACCGTTTTTAAACTATTTAGTGCTATTGGTTCTAAAATATCTACAGATGGGTCTGTTATTGCTTTATTAAAAATGAGAGATATTCTACCATCATTTTCTATTTTTCTATCGATAACCTCGAATTTTGCAGGTGTTTCCTTAAATAAACTAAGTATAATATTATTGGTGTCTTTGTTTAATTTGATTGGATTTTTTAAAAAGGCTATTTCTTCCAATTTCCCGTTGTATATTCTATCTCCACCGCCCTGTTCATTTAGCGCATAAATTTTGTAATTATCTTCCCTTAGATTTGATAATTTAAAGTTGCCGGCTGTGTCTGTTGTAGTGAAAAAGTTTGGCTTTTTCTTCCCGAATAAAGAATCTTGGCTTGATGGAAGTATAAAAACGGTGACATCTTTTATTTTTTGTTTAGTTAGGGAGTTTATAACTCTGCCCGAAATGGATAGTGAATCGATTTCATTTCCAGTTGAAAACACATAACTGTAATTTTTTAGAACGTTTCCTTCGTTCACATCTAATATTGCTTTCCCAAAATTTATGGTGTAGGTGGTATTTTGTAATAGAGCTTCTTCAAAATTTATACTAAGCTTTTCTTTTTTTGCTTTGTAAACAGGTGGGATATCCATACTTGGCGAAACACTGATTTCTGTAAACTCATTACTCAGTTTAATAAATTCATCAAATTCTATTTCTATTTTTTGAACATTAAAATTCCTACTTAAGTGTTTTGGCATCTCTTTCACAATCACCGGTTGTATGGTATCTTTCGGTCCGCCGGTTGGCGATTGCACACTTGCGCAAGATGAAATAAATAAATTTGATATTACTACCAATACCGCAATGGTTAAACCTAGTGTTCTTTTAAAATTGACCATTTTTAAGCCCTCTATTGAATTTTATTTCTTTTTATACCTAAGTCATCAATTGTGTTGAGATAGCGCCTTAGAATTAATGTTTTTTATAACCCTGTTTTTAATGTAAATACCTGTAAATCAGGTACTTATTATTATCTGCTCATGTGAACCATTAAAACTGAAATATCAGATGGCGAAACCCCCGAAATTCTTGAAGCCTGTCCTAGTGTTCTAGGTTTTATTTTCATTAATTTTTCTCGAGCTTCTTTTGATAAGGATACAAGGTTTCGATAATTGAATTCCGGATTTATTATTTGGTCTTCCATCCGTTTCATTTTATCTACGATTTCCAATTCTTTTTCAAAGTAGCTTTCATACTTAACTTTTATTTCCGCTTGCTCAACCGTCTCGATATTGTAATTTTCTAAGAGTTCATTGAATATTGGATCCGCCTTTCTTAAGTCATCAAACCCAATTTGTGGTCTAGTGATTAATTGGAACATTTTTACATTTTGTAATATTCCGGGTGTACCTTGATTTTCTAATATCTGATTTACCGCGATAGGAGCAATGGATGTATTTTTTAAATAGGCTACAATTTTATCTGCATTAGCTATTTTTTGATTTACCTTTTCTAAACGTTCATCACTAATTAATCCCAATTGATGACCGATTCCACTTAGTCGGATGTCTGCATTATCTTGCCTTAATAATAATCTATGTTCCGCTCTTGAGGTAAACATGCGATAGGGTTCTTCGGTTCCTTTGGTTACTAAGTCGTCTATTAATACACCAATATAGGATTCTGCTCTTTTTAGTATAAGCTCTTCTTTCTGATTTATTTTTTGATGGGCATTGATACCTGCCATAAAGCCTTGGCACGCTGCTTCCTCATAACCGGTGGTTCCGTTTATTTGTCCCGCAAAGTATAGGTGTTCAATTTTCTTTGTCTCCAGTGTTAAATTTAATTGAGTAGGAGGGAAGAAGTCGTATTCTATGGCATAGCCAGGTCTAAACATTTTGGCATTTTCAAAACCCGGTATTTTTGTAAGTGCTCTATACTGTACATCTTCTGGTAGTGAGGTTGAAAATCCATTGACATAAATTTCAACCGTATTCCATCCTTCGGGTTCTACAAATATTTGATGTCTATCGCGTTCGGCAAATCTGTTTATTTTATCTTCTATTGAGGGACAATATCGAGGGCCCAATCCTTTTATTCTGCCGGTGAACATGGGTGATTTCTCAAAACCCTCTTTTAGTGCTTCGTGTACCTCTGCATTAGTATAGGTAATCCAGCAGCATCTTTGTTCGGTCGGTAAATCAACATCTGTATATGAAAATCTTCCGCGTTTTTCATCTCCCCACTGCTCTTCCATTTTTGAATAATCCAATGATCTACCATCAACCCTTGGAGGTGTTCCCGTCTTCATTCTTCCAGCTTCGAAACCGAGCTCGACTAATTGTTCGGTTATTCCCGTTGCTGACTTTTCCCCGGTTCTACCACCACCAAACTTCTTTTCCCCCACATGGATGATACCATTCAAAAACGTACCATTTGTTAATACTACAGCCTTTGATTCTATTCGTATTCCCAAAGATGTTTTCACACCACACACCTTATTATCCTCTATAATTAATGAGGTTGCGGTATCCTGCCAGAAGTCTACATTGGGTGTTTTTTCAAGTGCTAGTCTCCATTCCTCGGCAAATCTTTTTCTATCGCTTTGTGCTCTCGGACTCCACATCGCGGGACCTTTAGAGCTGTTGAGCATTCTAAATTGTAGAGTTGTTTTGTCTGTGATTATTCCAGAATATCCACCCATGGCATCAATTTCACGAACTATCTGTCCCTTTGCTACGCCCCCCATTGCCGGGTTGCAACTCATTTGCGCAATGGTTTCCATGTTCATGGTGATTAATAACACACATGATCCAAGGTTAGCCGCTACTGCTGCAGCCTCGCATCCGGCATGTCCTGCCCCCACTACAATTACATCATATTTTTTAAACATATTCTTCAATGTTTCACGTGGAACAATTCAGATTTAATTGTTAAACGTTTATCTTTTTCTTTAATGTTCCACGTGGAACATTTTGTTATTTATTTTTTATTTTCCCCTCTTTGGCAATTGTTCCACGTGGAACATGCTTAATAAACGAGCTTAGTGCCGCCAGCACCCATACCCCCTCAAGAATAACAAAGGGATAAAAAGAAATCAAATAGGAAGAGTATCCACAAAGACCCGCCCCCACAATATTGAGTCCGCTATACCATTTATTATCCGTACTCATGATCTTTTTCAGGTTTAAGAAAAAGGCAATGAGTAAGAGTGTGACCCCTACTGAGGCTATAATGTCCGACTGGCTCATATAATTAATTAATTTCTGAGAGTTCAAGCCACCTCAGTGTTTTATGATCTATTTCATCTTTTAAGGCCTGGATTTGCGTTGCAATCCCAGAAAGTTTTGTGTGGTCAGTTATGCCCGAATTTAACTCCTCTGTTAAGCTTTCGATGTTTTTTTCAAGCTTTTTAGTGTCTATTTCAAGATCATCTAATTCCTTTTGTTCTTTAAAGCTAAGTTTTCTTTTTGGTGTTTCAGTTTCAGGCTTGTCTGCAATAGCTTTCACCTTTATTTGTTGTTTAGGTTCTTCCTGCTCCAAGCGATAGTCTGTATAGTTACCAGAATATATTTGAACATTCCCATCCCCTTCAAAAATAAACAACTGGTCTGTTAAACGATCAATTAAATATCTGTCGTGTGAAACTAGCATTAATATACCAGGGAAGTTCGTTAAAAATTCTTCTAATACATTTAGTGTGTCAATATCTAGATCGTTAGTGGGTTCATCCAAGATTAAATAATTTGGATTTTTCATCAGTACACGCATGAGCTGGAGTCTCTTTTTTTCTCCACCACTCAGCTTATTTACCATTCCATACTGCTTCGCAGGAGGAAATAGGAAATGGGTAAGAACCTGGCTAGCCGTGAGGTTTTTCCCATCGGCCATAGTGATGTATTCAGCAATGTTTTTTACTACATCAATTACGCGCTCATCTTCCTTAAAATCAAGTCCCCCCTGACGGTAATATCCAAATACAGTAGTTTCACCTACATGAACAATACCCTTATCTACTTTTATAGCACCAGTTACAATATTTAGCAAGGTAGATTTTCCTGTACCGTTTT
>JBIHZP010000168.1:0-3713 GCA_044231315.1 Daejeonella sp.
GTGCCAAGCTCGATGGTTACAAGTTTCTCGGTCATGACCTCCGCAATTTTAGTTGCTTTGGAAGATTTTCCGAGGAGAATAATTTTCCGAGCGTAATCTCTTTCTGTAAATATTCCTTTTAATTTAGATCCATCAATAACAAGTAAGGCGCTGATGTTTTTGTCCATCATCACTTTTAAGGCATCTAAGACGGAGGTTTCAGGGCTTACAGAAAATATCGATTTGAAGTTGTTTTGGATAATATGTTTTACTGTTTTCATAGTAGGTTATTTTATCTAATTAAATATAATTAAATAATATGGGTTAATTGGGACTAATTTTTAACAAATAACTTCTTAGACGCCAATCCTAAGCTTATAAATTCTGAATAAATTAGTGCCAATTGGATGTTCACCGCTATTTATCGAAAATCTTACAAGAAAATGATCAATAAAACCAATTCTAGACCGTAATTTGGCTTAAATTTTTAGAAGGAAAAATTCTCCTTTTAAAAGCAATCAAGGACTATCCTTAATATATATGAGCGGGAAAACCATTTTAGTTTGGTTTAGAAAGGATTTACGAATTCATGATAATGAGATATTAACCGAGGCTGTACGCAAGGGTGATCGCATCATTCCTGTTTATTGTTTCGATCCTAGGCATTTTGAAATAACTCCATTTAATACTTCTAAAACAGGCATTATTCGGGCCAAATTTCTTTTGGAAAGTGTTGCCGACTTACGCAAGTCGTTTCAAAATGCGGGTGGCGACCTGATTATTCGAGTAGGGAAGCCCGAAGTAATTCTTCCTGAATTGGTCGCCAAATATAAGGTTTATGAGGTTTATCACCATCGTGAAGTGGCCTCTGAAGAAACTGGAGTATCGGCTTTAGTTGAAGATGCGCTGTGGAAATTAAAAATCAATCTTAAACATTTTATCGGGCATACGCTTTATCACAAAGAAGATTTACCCTTTCCAATTAATAATATTCCAGATGTTTTTACCAACTTCCGTAAAAAGATTGAACGAGATAGTGCTGTAAGAAATTGTTTTGAAGCTCCAAGCTTAATGAGCTTCCCCGAAGATGTGGAATGTGGTGAACTTCCAGATCTATCTCAATTGGGTTTTAAGGATGAAGTTCCAAGCGATGAGCGCTCCGTTATGAAGTTTAAAGGTGGAGAAACAGAGGCTTTAAAGAGATTGCATGACTATTTCTGGACTTCAAATGCCGTTAAAACGTATAAGCAAACTAGAAATGGTTTAATTGGAGCAGATTATTCTTCAAAATTTTCAGCATGGATTGCTTTGGGATGTCTCTCACCACGTGAAGTTTATGGGGAGATAAAGAAATATGATCAAGCGCATGGGGCTAATGATTCTACCTACGGACTTTTCCTAGAATTATTATGGCGCGATTATTTCCGCTATATGTTTAAAAAGTACGGGAATAAGTTCTTTCAAAAGACTGGCTTTAAAGGTGTTGCTCCTGAGGAAGGTGAAAATCAATTGGAATATTTTGAGCTGTGGAAAAAAGGTGAAACAGGAATTCCATTTGTGGATGCCAATATGCGTGAACTCAATGCAACTGGATTCATGAGTAATAGAGGGCGTCAAAATGTGGCTAGCTTTCTAGTTAAAGATCTTAAAGTTAATTGGATGTGGGGAGCTGCATACTTTGAAGAGAAATTGATTGATTATTGTCCGGCAAATAACTGGGGTAATTGGGCTTATATTGCCGGGGTTGGGAATGATCCCAGGCCATTTAGGTATTTCAATGTGCTGAAACAGGCGTTAGATTATGATCCTCAAGGCGAATATGTTAAGTTGTGGTTTCCTGAGCTAGCCCCGCTATGCTTAACTCACATTCATCAGCCTTGGAAGCTTTCTGACAAGGAACGTGCAGAATATCAGCTAAAAAGCTTTGTGAATGCACCAATATATGCTCCAGAACTTGGCGCTACTAAAGGAAATATCTAAGTTTTTTCTCGAATTATCTTCATTTGAACATTTCAGGCTGTTTCTTAAACATTTTTTCCTAATTTCACGTGCACATTCTCCGTGAAAAAGTGCTGAAGCTAAATTTAAAATATGCGCTTAATTTTCATTATTATGCGCTTAAAATCTTATTTTTGTGTCGCAAAAGACATTGTTTTTAAATGGATAAATTATCATACCTCAGTAACGCGAATTCCGAATACATCGATTCTCTCTATCAATCATACAAAGAAGATCCAAATGCCATCGATTTTGGATGGCAGAAATTTTTTGAAGGCTTCGATTTTGGTCGTGGATCTCAAGCGGGAGTAGTTAGTGCCGAAACGCCCGATCACTTTTTTAAAGAGATCAAAGTTTTAAACTTGATCAATGGATATAGGCAACGCGGACATCTATTTACTAAAACCAATCCTGTTCGTGAGCGTAGATCCTACTTCCCTGGAAAGGAACTCAGTACTTTTGGTTTAGAAGAATCAGATCTTAATACCGTTTTTAATGCCGGTGTTGAAGTTGGTCTTGGTGCCGCAACATTAAAAGAAATCCTAGCCTTAGTGGAGCAAACGTATTGCCAATCGATAGGTGTTGAATACAAATATGTCAGAAACCCGGAAAAACTGAAATGGTTTGAACACCGGATGGAATCGGAGCGAAATACTCCAAACTTTAATATTGACGCCAAAAAAAGGATTTTAAGTAAGCTGAATGAGGCCGTTGTTTTTGAAAATTTCCTCGGTACCAAATTTTTAGGGCAGAAAAGATTTTCATTGGAAGGCGCGGAGGCGGTGATTCCTGCTTTGGATTCAGTAATTCATAAAGGTGCCGAGCTAGGAATTGAAGAATTTGTAATCGGTATGGCGCATAGAGGACGTTTAAATGTTCTAGCCAATATCATGCAGAAAACCTATAAAGATATTTTCTCTGAATTTGAAGGTAAAGGATACGATGCAAATACTCCATTTGGGGGCGATGTAAAGTATCACATGGGCTATTCTACAGATGTTAAAACGGAATCTGGAAAAAGTGTTCACCTAAGTTTATGCCCCAATCCATCACACTTAGAAACTGTAGATTCAGTAGTTCAGGGCATGGTACGCTCGAAAATTGATTTTAAATACGAAGGAAATAACAAACGTATAGCACCCATATTAATTCATGGAGATGCGTCTTTAGCGGGTCAAGGCATTACCTATGAGGTATTGCAAATGGCGAAGCTTGATGGTTATAGAACTGGTGGAAGCATTCACCTTGTAATTAATAATCAAGTTGGATTTACAACTAATTACAAAGACGCTCGCTCATCAACTTATTGTACCGATCTAGCAAAAGTGACCCTTTCGCCGGTATTTCACGTAAATGGTGATGATGTTGAAGCGATAGTTTACGCCATAAATATGGCGGTTGAATACCGTCAGAAGTATCATAATGACGTGTTTATTGATATTCTTTGTTACCGTCGTTATGGCCATAATGAAGCAGATGAGCCCAAATTCACGCAACCTCTTTTGTATAAGTCGATCGAGAAGCATGCAAATCCTCGTGAAATATACAATCAAAAATTATTAGATCAAGGTACTGTTGATGCCAATCTGGCGAAGGAAATGGAAAAAGATTTCCGTGCTCTTTTGCAAGAAAAATTAAATCAAGCCAAAGAAGATCAAACCTATTCGGCAGTGCATCAGATTTTTAGTGGATCATGGACTGGCTTAAAATTAGCTAAAGAAGGAGCGATATTGGAG
>JBIHZP010000169.1:0-3702 GCA_044231315.1 Daejeonella sp.
AGCGAAGCAACTGCCCAAGGGAATGGACCTGTAGATGCTACAATCAAAGCAATTGAACAAATTATTGGTAAAAGCTTTAACATCAAAGAATTTAACATCCATGCAATGCACAGTGGTAGTGATGATGTGAGCAAGGTTGATATGCGTGTTGCCGATGGAGGAAAATCTTACAAAGGCTATGGTTTCAGCACCGATATCGTTCGTGCTTCTGCCAATGCCTATCTGGATGCATTAAACAAATTTGTGTAAAATAACTCAGTACTAAATACTAAGTACTACATACTAAATAAAAAAAATATGAGCAAAACATTGTTTGACAAAGTGTGGGATACTCACGTAATTCGCAAGATTGAGGGTGGTCCAGATGTATTATTTATTGACAGACACCTGATTCATGAAGTGACTAGTCCGGTGGCTTTCCTCGGACTAAAAAGCAGAGGTATTAAGGTATTGTATCCTGAGCGAACCTTCGCAACAGCTGATCATAATACTCCTACTATAAACCAGCATTTACCGGTTCAGGATCCACTCTCTGCAAATCAATTGAAGGCTTTGGAATCCAATTCAAATGAATATGGCATTAGCTATTGGGGTTTAGGCCACCAAAAAAATGGGATTGTGCATGTTGTGGGACCAGAATATGGAATCACGCAACCAGGGGCAACTATTGTTTGTGGCGATTCACATACATCAACCCACGGAGCATTTGGCGCCATTGCATTTGGGATAGGCACATCAGAGGTTGAAATGGTTCTTGCTACCCAATGCATCATGCAGGAAAAGCCAAAGAAAATGAGGATCAATATCAATGGGCAACTTGGCAAAGGCGTCACTCCGAAAGATGTTGCTCTATTTATCATTTCTCAGCTTTCAACCTCAGGAGCTACGGGATATTTTGTTGAATATGCCGGCGAAACTTTCGAAAGCATGACCATGGAGGGTCGCATGACAGTGTGTAACCTTAGTATTGAGATGGGTGCCAGAGGCGGCATGATTGCACCAGATGAAACTACGTTTAATTACGTTCAAGGACGTGAATTTAGTCCGAAGGGCGAAGCATGGGAAAAAGCACTAACCTATTACAGATCCCTAAAATCTGACCCAGATGCTGTTTTCGATATAGAGTATAGTTACGATGGCTCTTCCATTGAACCGATGATCACATACGGCACCAATCCGGGAATGGGTCTGGGAATTTCAAAATCTATTCCAAACGCTAGCGAAGTAGAAGGTGGTGTTGCTTCGTACACTAAATCATTGAACTACATGGGCTTTAATGAAGGAGAGTCGATGATGGGTAAAAAGGTAGACTACGTATTTATCGGAAGTTGCACCAATGGCCGAATTGAAGATTTTAGAGCATTTACATCCATTGTCAAAGGAAAGAAAAAAGCAAATCACATAACCGCTTGGCTTGTCCCGGGATCACATATTGTAGAGGCACAGATTAAGGAAGAAGGATTGCTTGATATTTTAAATGAGGCAGGATTCACCCTGCGCCAACCTGGTTGTTCGGCATGCCTTGCCATGAATGACGATAAAATTCCGGCGGGGAAATATGCAGTTAGTACATCCAATAGAAACTTTGAGGGGCGCCAAGGACCAGGCTCAAGAACAATGCTTGCTAGTCCCCTTGTTGCCGCAGCAGCCGCAATTACCGGAGTAGTAACAGACCCTAGAACACTTATTTAATAAAAGTCGAACAAGACAAAAGAAAATAAAATGGCTTACGATAAATTCAATATACTTAAAAGTACCGCCGTTCCACTAGCAATAGAGAACGTGGATACCGATCAAATAATCCCAGCACGTTTTTTAAAGGCTACGGAGCGTGTAGGCTTTGGCGATAACCTTTTCCGAGATTGGAGATACAATCCAGATCATACACCAAAAACCGAATTTGTACTAAATAACTCTCTTTATAGCGGCAAAATACTTGTTGGTGGAAAGAATTTTGGTTCCGGATCATCAAGGGAGCATGCGGCATGGGCGGTATATGATTATGGTTTCAGATGCGTTGTTTCTAGTTTTTTTGCTGATATCTTTAAAAACAATTGCCTAAACATTGGTGTTTTACCCGTTCAGGTTAGTGCGGAATTTGCCGAAAAAATCTTCCGTGCAATCGAAGCGGATCCAAATACTGAATTAGAGGTTAATCTACTCGAGCAGAGCATCATCATTTTATCTACCGGCGAAAAAGAAACATTTGAAATTAGCGCCTACAAAAAAGATAATATGATTAATGGTTTTGACGATATCGATTATCTACAAAATATCAAAAGCGAAATAGAACAATTTGCCACAAAACTTCCTTTATAATTTTAATATCTCAATGGGAAAAAGGAAAATAGAAATGATGGATACAACGCTCCGCGATGGTGAACAAACATCGGGAGTTTCCTTTTCAATTTCAGAAAAGCAGACGATCACACAACTGCTACTTGAAGAACTCAGAGTTGACCGCGTGGAGATTGCCTCTGCAAGAGTTTCTGAAGGGGAATTTGCATCCGTTAAGGCTATCATGGATTGGGCCAATTTCCATGGTTATACCCAGAGAATTGAGGTGCTTTCATTTGTTGACCATGGAGTATCTATTGAATGGATGGCCAATGCTGGCGTGAAGGTTCAAAATTTATTAACAAAAGGTTCTTTAAACCACCTCACACATCAACTTAAAAAAAGTCCCGAGCAGCATTTTTCTGAAATTGCGGCCATCATTGAGCAAGCACAAGAACTTGGTATTTCAAGCAATATTTATCTTGAAGACTGGAGTAATGGCATGCGCAACTCCCCTGATTATGTTTATCAATACCTTGATTTCCTATCTAGCCAGCCTATAAAAAGAGTGATGTTGCCCGACACATTAGGTATTTTAACCCCAAATGAAACGTTTAAGTACATTTCGGAAATCAAATTGAGATATCCTGAAATGCACATAGATTTTCATGCGCATAACGACTATGATTTGGCAAATGCCAATATTTTAGAGGCGATAAGAGCGGGTGCCGATGGATTGCACTTAACAGTTAATGGGATGGGTGAAAGAGCTGGAAATGCCTCCATTGCCAGTGCGGTGGCTGCGCTTAATGATTTCATGCCAGAGCTAGCAAATAACATTAATGAAGAAGCTATTTATACAGTAAGTAAGCTTGTTGAGACATTTTCTGGTATCAGAATTCCTGCCAATAGGCCCATCATCGGTGAGAATGTATTTACACAAACTGCAGGTATCCACGCAGATGGAGATAATAAGAACAATCTTTATTTTAATGATCTTCTACCGGAGCGATTTGGTAGAAAACGTAGCTATGCACTAGGAAAGACATCTGGCAAGGCTAATATTGAGAAAAACCTTCAAGAACTGGGCTTAAAATTAAGTGATGAAGATGTAAAAAAGGTTACCCAACGCGTTATTGAGCTTGGCGACATGAAAGAAACGGTTACAAAGGAAGATTTACCCTATATCATTTCGGATGTACTCAACAGTAATACGAGCATAGATAAGGTGGTAGTAGAATCTTATGTGTTGACCCATTCTAAAGGATTAAGGCCCTCAGCAACGATATCAGTAAGAATAGATGGCGAACTATTTGAAGCCAATGCGCAAGGCGACGGTCAGTTTGATGCCTTTATGAAAGCACTAGCAAAGGTTTATGCTAAAAAAGATTTATGCCTGCCGAAACTGATTGATTATGCGGTACG
>JBIHZP010000170.1:0-3694 GCA_044231315.1 Daejeonella sp.
GATCAGATTTATTTTCAGATAGCGAATAGCTATGCAGATGAAAATAACATCGAAAAAGCCATTGAAAATTATAATAATGCCATTTCTAAAAGTTCAAAAAATGTTATTCAAAAGGGATTAGCCTATTTAAAATTAGCGGATATTTATTTCAAAGAAAGCGATTATGTAAAGTCGAAAGCTTATTACGATAGCACCCTCGTAGAACTACCAATCAGTTATCCTGACTATGCACAAATAAAAAAGAAAGCGGATAATATTGAGTTACTCGCCGATCGCTTATCCATTATTGCGAAGGAGGACACGCTTCAAATTCTAGCCCAAATGCCTGAAATTGAACGAAATGAACGCATTGAATCATTGCTAGAGATAGAGCTGCTAAAAGCTCAAGTAAAAAATATACCATCCGGACTTCCATCTACAGGAGCAGCAAATAGTACCAATGGAAACACAAAATTCTATTTTAATAATTCCATCGCCCTAAATCAAGGAATTGTAGATTTCAAAAAAACTTGGGGTGCAAGAAAGCTAGAGGATAATTGGAGACGAAGCCAAAAATCAGACACTGACATTTCTAATGCCTTGGCAAATAACCAAACCTTAGCTAAAGACCCTTTTAAAGAATTAAATACGACCAGCACATTAGTAAATATAGATTCGCTGAAAAAAGTATTTATCGAAGCTATACCATTGACCATGGAAATGAAAAAAATATCGGACGAAAAAATCGGATCTGCGATGTATGATATTGGCAATTATTACCGAGAAGTTTCTGCTGACACCATGGAGGCCGTAAAAACATATGAAAACCTCCTAAGTCGCTTCCCTAATGACCCTAATAAATTGGCCGTATATTATAATTTGTATCGGCTATACCGCTTTGCCAATCCGCAGCTTTCTGATAAATATAAGAACATTCTATTAAATCAATTTGCTGAATCTCCATTTGCAAAAATCATTCTAGATCCTGACTATAACCAGAAAAACGATGATAAAGAAATGGCTTTCAATCAATTTTATAATGAGGCATATAATTTGTACACCAATAAAAAATATGCAGAGGTATTAAAATCAATTGAACTACAAAAAATAAAGTCGGGGATAGAGAAAACCCCCACCCAACTAGCTTATTTAAACTCCCTTGCACTGGGTCATTTACAAAAACTCGACAAGCTTGAAAATTCATTTAAAAATATATTGGATGCAAATCCTGACGACCAACTCATTGTCCCTTTGATAAAAATACAATTAGCATTTATTGACTCCAATAGAACGGAATTGACTGGCCGTCCTTTTGCTTTACTTGATAATGAAACCATCATAAATGCAGCTATCGAGGAACCTGTTTACGAAGAGCCAGCTATTGTGGAGAAAGTTATCGAAAGACAAGTGCCAGAGCAAAAGCCGACACAAATCGAGGATAAAAAAAATGATGAATCCGTAAAACTGCCTATTCAGGAACAAAAAAATGATGAGCCAAAGACCAATAAAGAGCTTATCGATACTTTTTTTGAGCTAAATGGGCCAAGCGATTATTATTTTATTGTGAATGTTTCTGATCCAACTCTAAATTTAAGTTCCTCACGATTTGGGATCGGTCAGTTTAACCGTGTCAATTTTTCCGGAAATGCCATTAAGCATCAACTTAAATCCATTGCTGATCAAAATCAATTAATATTTGTTGGTCCCTTAACGGATAAAGAGGGTGCTCAAGCTTATCTCGATCAAATCAACCCTATGATTAGAGAAATCATGAAAATACCCGCAACAAAATATGGTACTTTCTTTATCAGCGATAAAAATTTTGAAAAGATTACTGATTTGGAGACTCTTGAGCGCTATGTAGCCTTTTACAAAAAGAATTTTAATAAATAAAAATTATGAATAGCCCATTAACGCAACGTGAGTTAAGTCAGTTTACCATCCTTTTTTGGAAATGGATCGTTGGAATTATTGCGTTTGGAGCAATTCTGATTTTCAGCATCGGACTAGGGCTTTTTGGTAAACTCCCCGACTTAAAAACACTGGAAAATCCGAAAAGTAACCAGGCATCGGAGGTAATCGCAGACGACAATGTGGTTTTAGGTACTTATTATGTCCAAAACAGATCAAATGTTAGATATGACGAAATTTCCCCTAATGTGATCAACGCTTTAATTGCTACCGAAGACATCCGTTTTTTTGGGCATTCTGGGATTGATTTCAAACGAACTTTCACCGTTATTTTCTACAATCTTGTAGGGAAGAGACAAGGGGCAAGCACCATAACCCAACAACTGGCCTTAAATCTATTTTCTAAAGAAGGTCGCTCGAAAAATTTCGTAAAACGATTGATTCAAAAATCACAAGAACTCATTGTAGCAGTAAAACTGGAACGCCAATACACAAAGGAAGAGATCATTACTATGTACTTGAATACAGTGGATTTTGGATCCTACAATACTTTTGGGATAAAATCTGCTGCAAGAACTTATTTCAGCACCACTCCTGATAAACTCCAACCTGAACAAGCAGCAATTTTAATTGGAATGCTTAAGGGCCCTTCTCTCTATAATCCTATTCGCAACCCTGAACGTGCCTTCCTAAGAAGAAATACGGTTATTGAAAACATGGCTAAGGCAAACTATATTAGTCAAGACGAAGAAGAACGCTTAAAAGAGATTCCATTAACCCTTCTATTTAACCCTTCAGATCATAATGAAGGATTGGCACCCTACTTCAGGGCCGTGTTAAAGAAAGATATTCAACAAACTTTAGAACAAAATTCGATTTACAAGGCAGATGGAACACCATATGACTTGGATAGAGATGGTTTAAAGATTTATACCACAATCAATTCGCGTATGCAAGGATATGCTGAAGACGCACAAAGAGAATATTTAAAAACTCTTCAAATACAATTCAACAATTCATGGAAAGGCCGTGATCCTTTTAACTTTCAAGAGGCTAAAAGTCTAATTGACCAGGGTATGCGCCGTTCTGATAGATATCAACAATTAAAGGCAGAGGGAATATCGGAAGAAGACATTCTTGAAAACTTTAAAACACCAACCGAAATGAGCATTTTTAGTTGGAGAGGGGAAATAGATACCTTAATGAGGCCTCTTGATTCAATAAAGTATTATAAATTAATGTTGCGTAATGCGATGATGTCCATGGAGCCTCAAACAGGTTATGTTCGTGCATGGGTTGGCGGCACAAACTATAGCCACTTTAAGTACGATCAAGTAAAAATGGGCACACGCCAGGTGGGATCAACTGCTAAACCATTTACCTATGCGGTAGCTATAGGTAATGGAGGATATTCTCCTTGTTATTCTGTGGCCAATGAGCCTGTTGGAATTGATGCCGGAGATGGCACCATTTGGACACCAAAGGCTTACAAACCCATACCTGGATCCATAAGCTTGAAAAAAGCATTGGCTAATTCACAAAACTATGTAACTGCTTACATGATGAAGCAGGTTGGTTCAACGGCCGTAGCAACACTGACCAAAAACATGGGAATTACCAGCGATGTGCCGGCAGTTCCATCCATTTGTTTAGGGTCTTTTGATGCTTCTGTTCATGACATGGTTGGTGCATATTCTGTGTTTGTAAACCATGGTGTGTGGACCGAACCAATTTATCTTTTACGTATTGAAGATAAAAATGGAAATGTTATTTATGAGCGCAAGCCAAGGGTTAAAGTTGTTTT
>JBIHZP010000171.1:0-3673 GCA_044231315.1 Daejeonella sp.
GGTCCACTAAATTCATCAAAAGCATTTTTAAGTCTTGATTTAGATCACTTGGAAAAAGGATGGGTAAATCTTACAGATCTGCCAATAGCCCTCGCAAATACCGCAGTTGTCGTACAAAATGGGCAAAACGGGCCCAATATTTATGTTGTTGGTGGTCGCTCAAAGGATCCTTCAGGTATCAGTAAATTAAATAATACGCTCTTTATTTATAATTTTAAATCAAAATCCTGGACCCATGGGGCTCCAATTTCTGATGGTTTGAATCCAGTTAATTTTTCTGCCGGGACAGCCACGGCGCTTTCCAATCATTTTTTATTGATCAGTGGTGGGGATAATGGCATTATATTTAATAAGATAGAAACGTATCTCAGTCAGATTGCTCAAGCTAAAACACCTGAGGAAAAGGAAGCGCTAATAGCTAAGAAAAATGATTTAGTAATTAATCATCAGGGTTTTGACCGCCGATTATTACTTTATGATACCCTAGCCAATACCTGGATTAAAATTGGTGAATTGCCTTTTCCTGCTCATGTTACCAGTACAGCAACTAAATGGGGCGATAACATTATTTTGTCGAGCGGTGAAATTCAGCCGGGCATTAGAACTCCTCAAATTATGCTTGGGAAACCTATTCTTTAGAAATATTTTTAGCGATGAACTCGAAAAATTACCCTTGGATATTAGTTGGCTTACTCTGGGTAGTGGCCCTTTTAAATTATATGGATAGGCAGATTTTGGCTACCATGCGTCCGGCTATGCAAGTGGATATTGTGGAACTTCAATCGGCCACAAGCTTCGGGTATCTAATGGCTATTTTTCTATGGATTTATGGCTTTATGAGTCCCATTTCTGGCATGATTGCCGATAAAATGAGTCGCAAGTGGCTGATTATTGGTAGTTTATTTGTTTGGTCGGGGGTAACATTTGCCATGGGCTACGCCACAACGTTTGATCAGCTTTATATTTTAAGGGCTATAATGGGTGTAAGTGAAGCGCTCTATATTCCGGCGGGTTTATCTTTAATTGCCGATTTCCACAGCACTAAAACACGTTCTTTGGCAGTAGGTATACACATGACTGGTTTGTACATGGGGCAGGCTCTAGGAGGCTTTGGCGCAACGGTGGCTAGTGCTTATTCTTGGCAGACTACCTTTCATACTTTTGGCATGATTGGAATTGTTTATTCATTGATTCTTGTATTTTTTTTACGTGATAAAACAGCTGCTAGCGAGCCAATCCAAGAAAGTGATAAAATTCAAATCAAAAAGGGGACTTCATTATTCAGCGGACTAGCCTTACTATTTACCAATATTTCTTTCTGGATCATTCTCTTTTACTTCGCGATACCGAGCTTGCCAGGCTGGGCGACAAAAAACTGGCTCCCAACTTTATTTGCAGAAAACCTAGATATTCCGATGACTTTGGCGGGACCATTATCCACCATTACCATTGCAGCCTCATCCTTTGTAGGTGTAATTTTTGGGGGCATCCTTTCCGACCGCTGGGTACAGAAAAACTTGAAGGGTAGAATTTATACAAGCGCAATTGGTTTAAGTCTAACCATTCCATCTCTGCTTTTATTAGGCTTTGGTAGTAGCTTGATTCATGTAATTGGTGCTGGTGTTTGCTTTGGGATAGGGTTTGGGATGTTCGATGCCAATAATATGCCTATTCTTTGTCAATTTGTTTCTTCGAAACACCGAGCTACCGCTTATGGCGTAATGAACATGACCGGAGTTTTTGCGGGTGCATATATCACCAATCTACTTGGTAAATCTACCGATGCGGGTAATTTAGGGAAGGACTTCGCCATGCTAGCGGCTATCGTTTTTGTGGCCTTGATTGTTCAGCTTGCCTTTTTGAGGCCTAAGTTTAATGATTTTGTGGAGGAGTAGGGCTTGTGCTTGAATGTCTTGCCCTGAGATTTTTATGTAGGAATAAACTTATCTCAGGACAAAAAACTCGATAAATAAAGCTGATGCCTTAAATTATTTTTTATTGATTAATTCTTGAATGATTTTTTTAAGCTCATCAATTTGCAGTTGTTGCTTGTTAATTTGCTGATTTTGTTCATTAATTTGCTGTTGTTGCTCTTGATTATCTTTTGTTAAAAAAGGAATTATAGAGTTATAATCGACAGATCATATTTTGTCTTTATCTGGTGCGATGTTGTGAATAGGAACAAACATTGAAGCCGGTAAAAAATAAAAAGGCGGAAAAAAACTTTATTTTCACTAATTTTTGCTTTAGCGCATATACCTAAAAATAGTTAGGCTATTTTTTTTATTAATCTTTTATACATCGGATGGCAAGTGCCCATGAGCGAGGCCATTCGCCAGTATACAATGTTCCACTGTCAAAGTTGATTATACTAAAATAAGCATGGTTGGGAGTAATACCAATTGTACTAGACCAGTAATAAGACTGCTGGTTCCCCTGACTGTTTATAAGATAATTATTATGAGAATATCGAAAACCATTACTGGGTAGATTAATTAGTCCTATATCTCGTTTTTCATTCTTCCATTCAATTATAGTAGGTATCCTAAATCCAGTAGGACATGGGTTATTGGCCCCATTAATACCCTGCCATAAATTATTATCTGAAGTAGTTCGCCAGTCGTTACCATCATTGGGGGGACTTATAAATTGGTTACCTGCTAGATCTCCAACTGAATATAATGTTGAAGTTGTAGAATTTACTGGGGTACCCAGCGTAGAACTCGTCCAAGTGATTTTTTCATGCCCATCCGATCCACGACCCCATTGATACAAGTCCCCATAAGCCAAATAATCAGTTGGACTAGTAGCTGCCTGCGATGCCCCCAGGTTTCGGTCCATCCAAATCCTGCCAGATATCCCAAAAACTTCGCCTGCGCCTGGCACTACGTCTGAGATAATCGCTCCAAGTAATTTACCCCAAGTTGGAATTTGGTTTTTGAAGAATAAAGTTTGCCCCTCTGAGCCTGCGGTCACTTTCACCCAGTCAGTACCGTTCCAATACAGCATATCACCTGCTGAATTACCAGTGGTTGGTAGTCCAGGTGTTGAATTTGTAATGGTAATAGAACCAGGATTGTTTGTTATAGATATTCCAGTTCCAGCGGTAAGTGTAGTTCTGGTAAACCCTGCTCCATTACCTATGTCTAGTTGACCAATTGCTGGAGTTGATGTTAATCCATTTCCTCCATTGGCAATGGCAACTGTTCCTGTAATTTTTGTTGCCGCAACATCTGTAATTTTTACATCAGTGATTGCACCTGCCATAATTTTGGTATTGATGATTTGATCATCTGCAATTTTTGAACTTGTCACTGCATTGTCTGCTATGGTCATTGCCGTTGACCCTGTTACATCACCCGTATGGGTTGCATTGCTTATCAAGCCGCTATACAAGGAATTCACAGCATTGTCGCCAGTATTTGTTCCTGTAATGGCAGCAAGTTTGTTTTTTTCTGCCAAGGTAAAATCATTGCTTGATAATACCTTGCCTGTTACCTTGTCTACTTTTGTGGCTAAGTCTGTATTTACATCAGTTGCGTTTGCTTTTAATGCTATCGAAGCAATAGTTGCAAGGCTACTTAAATCCTGATCACCAGTATTGCTTCCTGAAATAGCAGTTAGCTTTGTTTTCTCAGCGGAGGTAAAATCATTGCTTGATAATACCTTGCCT
>JBIHZP010000172.1:0-3653 GCA_044231315.1 Daejeonella sp.
CCTTGTAAAATGCTTAATTTCGGATTTGGAATCACGGAGTTTCTATCCACTTCAAAAATGTAACCTAAGCCGCTACAACGCTCACATGCCCCATAAGGTGAATTAAATGAGAAGGTATTTGGTTGCGGTTCATCGTAGGATATCCCTGAAATCGGATCCATCAGATATTTACTATAGAAAAACTCTTTATTCTCTTTATTACTGATTTTGATGATACCTTTTGAGACTTTTAAAGCCGACTGGATTGAATCGTAAAGCCTTTTTTTATCGTCTTCGCTCACTAGCAAGCGGTCGATAACCATCTCAATATCATGTATTTTATATCGGTCAAGCTGCATTTTTGGGGAGAGGTCTAGAATTTCGCCGTCGACTCTCACTTTTAAATAACCTTGCTTGCGGATCTGCTCAAAAAGTTCACGGTAATGCCCCTTGCGACCTTTTACTACTGGTGCAAGTATACTTATGGCTTCCCCATTAAATTTTTCAATAATGCTTTTCAGAATTTGATCTTCCGTCATGCGCTCCATTTTTAGTCCGCTGACATAGGAATACGCTTCCCCAGTACGGGCATACAAAAGGCGCATGAAATCGTAGATTTCGGTAATGGTACCTACTGTTGAGCGAGGGTTTTTGCTGGTAGTTTTTTGTTCGATGGCAATCACGGGACTTAATCCTGAGATTTTATCGACATCTGGGCGTTCCATGCCCCCCAAAAACTGTCGGGAGTAGGCACTGAAAGTCTCCATGTACCTACGCTGACCCTCAGCATAAATCGTATCGAATGCCAAAGATGATTTTCCGCTGCCGCTCAGACCGGTTATTACAACCAGTTTATTTCGGGGAAAGGAAACATCAATATTTTTTAAGTTGTGAACTCTAGCACCAAAAACTTCTACTTCACTTTGTTCGCCAAGATCGGGATTAGATTTATTCATAAATTGAATACTCGCTCTAAATTTTTGCAAAGATGCGATTTTTTAAGGTAGGGATTCTTTTTTCGCGCGACAAATAGCTGTATAATTCTAAAATTTTACCTGATTATGCTTAAATTAAAATGCTTTAAAGGGAGTAATCGGAAAAAATAAGGCCATAAAAAAAAGGCTAAAGAAATTTAGCCTTTTTAAATTTGGTTTATTCGCTTTAGTTTATCAAAATCTGTGGTGTTGTTGAGGCCATTCCGAATCAAATGGAAATTGTTTTTCGGATTTTGTGGCTTCATGTGCTAAAAGGGTGCTCACTTTGCTAGTATAGCCATGGCGCCTTGGATTTTCAATAATCTCCTTCACAGCGATTAATTTATAAACGTAAGCGGCGGTCTCCCTATTAAATTTTATCTTAAAGTAATTGTCCTGCTTTTGATGCCTCATCTGTTTCTTCAAACCACCTTCGCCAATATTATAAGCTGCTGCAACGAGCGTCCAGCTTCCAAATTCACGGTATAAAGATTTTAAATATTTAGCTGCGGCAATGGTTGATTTTTCAATGTCTTGTCGCTCGTCAACGCTAGCATTAATCTTTAATCCGAAGTCACGTGCAGTATTTGGCATAAACTGCCAAAAACCTTTAGCTCCTTTTGGGGAAGTCCCAGATTTAAAGCCACTCTCCACTAAAGGCATGTATTTAAAATCGGAAGGAATACCGTGTTTTTTCAAAATGGGCTCAATGATAGGGAACCATTTATTTGCAAGACGATGTATTTGAGATGTTTGTAGTTTTTGAAAGGAATGGGCGCGAAGTGAAGCCTCCATTCTTTTCAAAATAAGGTGATTGTCAGTTGGAAATTTCTCTTCTGCGAAGTTTAAATTTTGAATATATGGATCCGCAGTGATTTCAATTTTGGAGTATTCAGAACCGACATTAACGAAGGTGTTGAGGTTGTCTGGTTTACTAAAAATAAACAATTTGGCAAGTATTAGCAAACCCAATATTCCTGAACACGTAATTAGGTGTTTCTTTATCATTCGAACCTTTCTTTTGTAAAATGAGGTGTCAATAATGGGCAAAGATACCAACATTTATCTAATTATCAAATAGTTATGAAATGAAGGCTTAAATCAGGCTTCATTTTTTAACTCGTCAGACTTGCTTTTTTGAATCGTAATTCTCATTAATTCAGCGCTTTTCGGTATTTTTAAGTATCTTTGTATTCTCTCTAAAAGGTATAAACATTAATCATGCCATTCAAAAACAAAAGGAACAGTCGAGACGACAAATCCGAAAATTCAAAACGCACGTCAAGTTCATCGTCAAAAGGTAATTCTTTTAAATCAGACAGATCAGACAGCTCCAGCAATACTCAAAAGAAATCGTTTTCGGATACGTCTAAAAAACCATTTAAAGCCGGTTTTAAAAAGACAGATGATAGACCTGGATCAAGCTTTTCCACCGATAAAAGAAGTCCCAAAAGCTTTGGTCGCTCTGGTGGAGCAGAGGAGAAATCTTCAGGAGAGCGTTCTTATGGTAGAAAACCTCTGGGAGAAAGTTCATTTGGCGATCGTCCTCAAGGAGCTAGACCCCAGGGAGCTAGACCACAAAGTGCTAAGCCTTACGGAAATAGGCCCAGTGGTGAAAAAAGAGCTTTTGGCGATCGGCCACAAGGCGCGAAACCATTCGGCAACAGACCTAGTGGCGAAAAAAGACCATTTACAAAAGATTCATCAGGCGACAAGCCATTTGCCCCTCGTGAAAATAAATATTCAGATAAAAATGCGCCAGTTAAGCGCTTTAACGATAAGCCTTTCAAATCCCGAGTAAAAGAAGAATATTCTTCGTCCGATCGTCCAACGTTTAGGTCAGAGGATAAAAAGTGGACTTCAGAGGAACGCTTTGTTAATAAACGCAGTAAAAAGCCGGCAGCGCCTAAAAGTGATGACGGATTAATTCGTTTAAATCGTTTCATCGCCAATGCAGGTATTTGCTCTAGGCGTAAAGCAGATGAGCTTATTGCTGCAGGGGTAGTTTCTGTAAATGGGGAGCCTGTTACAGAGCTGGGCTTCAAGGTAGATCCTGCAAAAGATGCGGTTCGCTATAATGGTGAGTCGCTCAAGCGTGAAAAGAACGTATATGTACTTTTAAACAAGCCAAAAGATTATATCACCACAACAGATGATCCGCAAGAGCGTAAGACTGTGATGGCTTTGGTTGAAAAGGCATCTCGTGAGCGTATTTATCCTGTTGGGCGACTAGATCGTAATACCACAGGTTTATTATTATTGACCAATGATGGAGATTTGGCAGAGAAGTTGTCGCATCCACGAAATAGTATCACCAAACTTTATCAAGTAGAGTTAAACAAGAGTTTATCTCAAGGGGATATGAACAAAATATCCTTCGGAATTGAGCTTGAAGACGGTTTGATTAAGCCTGATGCAGTGAGTTATGTAGCTGGAGGAAGTAAAAAGGAAGTCGGAATTCAAATCCATAGCGGTAAAAACCGAGTGGTTCGTCGGATTTTCGAAAGCCTTGGCTATGAAGTGGTGAAGCTAGACCGCGTAGTTTATTCACATCTTACCAAAAAGGATCTTCCTAGAGGCAGATGGAGATATCTAGAAGAAAAGGAAATTATTCAGTTGAAACACTTGATTAAATAAGATTACATGCCTTCAGCGAAAACTGAGGGCATTTTTGTTAATTTGCATCATGATCTTAACCGA
>JBIHZP010000173.1:0-3648 GCA_044231315.1 Daejeonella sp.
TTGAGCATCTCCGTCAGCAATATTTAGATATTATTTACGAGCCTAAATTTCAGGAAGAGTATCATCAATTGCTAAAGGATTATGTAGGTAGGCCTTCGCCTTTATTTCATGCAGAACGATTATCTGCCAGATATGGCACTACAATTTATCTTAAGCGTGAGGACTTAAATCATACGGGTGCGCATAAAATCAATAATACTGTTGGTCAAATTTTACTAGCTGCGCGCCTCGGCAAAAAACGAATTATTGCTGAAACTGGTGCTGGTCAACATGGCGTTGCAACGGCCACTGTATGTGCCTTAAAGGGCCTAGAATGTATTATTTACATGGGCGAGGTTGATATTGAACGTCAGGCGCCAAATGTTGCAAGAATGAAAATGATGGGTGCAAAGGTGGTGCCTGCAATTTCTGGGAGTAAAACCTTGAAAGATGCGACAAATGAGGCGATGCGCGACTGGATTAATAATCCTACCGACACGCATTATATCATAGGCTCTGTAGTAGGGCCTCATCCATACCCAGATATGGTGGCAAGGTTTCAATCGATTATCTCGGAAGAGACCAAAAAGCAGCTTTTTGAAAAGACGGGCTCAGAAAATCCGGATATTGTAATGGCTTGTGTAGGTGGTGGAAGTAACGCCATGGGGATGTTTTATCACTTTTTGGATGAAGAAAATGTGAAACTTATTGCCGTTGAAGCTGCAGGGCTAGGGGTTAATAGCGGTGAATCTGCTGCGACTACAAGCTTGGGTAAGGAAGGCGTTTTACATGGTAGTCGCTCACTTTTAATGCAAAGTGAAGATGGACAGGTGGTTGAGCCTTACTCCATCTCCGCGGGACTAGATTATCCGGGTATTGGTCCGCAGCACGCCCATTTATTCAAACAGCACCGTGCAGAGTATGTAAGCATTACCGATGATGAGGCCATGCAAGCGGGTAGATTATGCTCCGAGTTAGAGGGAATTATTCCGGCAATTGAGACTGCCCATGCCTTGGCACATCTCGAAAAAATGGTGTTTACAGGTAAAGAATCTGTGGTGATTTGTTTATCAGGCCGTGGTGATAAGGACCTTGATACTTACATGAAATATTTTAAACTTTAATATTAAATTGCTTATAGTCAATATCTTATATTGATTTAACATCATAAAATGAATAGACTCAACGAATTATTTCAAACTAAAAAAGATTCTTTTTTATCCATTTATTTTACTGCAGGCTACCCTAATTTAAGCAGTACCCTAGATATTGCGGAAGCTATTGAAAAGGCGGGCGCCGATTTTATAGAAATTGGCTTTCCATATTCCGACCCCTTGGCCGATGGCCCAGTGATTCAAAATAGCTCTTTGAAAGCACTCCAAAATGGCATGAATCTAAAATTTCTTTTTGAGCAGCTTAAAGAACTTCGTCAGCGTATTTCCATACCGGTATTGTTAATGGGATATGTAAATCCTGTTTTACAATATGGGGTGAGAAATTTTTGTGAATCTTGTGCCGCAGTAGGGGTAGATGGAGTGATTGTTCCAGATCTTCCTATGGTTGAGTACGAAGAATTTTATAAGGATGATTTTATCAAAAATAATATTAGCAATATTTTTCTAGTTACGCCTCATACTTCAGAAGAACGTATTCGTAAAATTGATGAGCTGAGTAATGGATTTATTTATTTGCTTTCATCCTCATCTACAACTGGGAAAAATCTGACTGTTTCTAATGAAGCAGATGCCTATTTCTCTAGAATTCGATCAATGAATCTCAAAAATCCAACGATGATTGGTTTTGGTATCTCAGATCAAAAAAGCTTTAATAAAGCCGCTGAATTTACTCGTGGAGCAATTGTGGGAAGTGCCTTTGTTAAATTTCTTGATACAGAAAATGCCTTGGAGCGAATTCCTGAGTTTATCAAATCGATACGTCCCTAGACTTCCTTGACCTTTTTTTTGGCTTCTTTATTGTTTAGTGCATTTAGAAAAACGTAACCTGCAATTCCTGAGAGTAGTGATGCAATAAGAATTGCGAATTTAGCTTCCATTTTATAATCAATATTGCTGAATGACAATAACGCGATAAAAATAGACATGGTGAAGCCAATTCCGGCAAGTAAACCCAGACCAAAAATGTGTTTCCATGTGGCTCTATTTGGCAGTTTTGCGAATCCTAATTTGACAGCCAACCAAGAAAATAGTGTAACTCCAATTGGTTTCCCTAAAGCTAATCCGAAAATTATTCCAAAGCCCAGTGGACTGGCCAAGTCTCCGATCATTTTGCTTTCAAATTGAATATTGGTATTTGCCAATGCAAAAATTGGCATCACTAAGAAGTTTACTGGCCAAATAATGATATGCTCTAATTTTTCGAGTGGTGAGGTGTCTTTTTCTGGATTTGTTGGGATTGTTAATGCTAATAATACTCCGGCAATGGTGGCATGAATACCTGAATGATGAACAAAGTACCAAAGAAATATACCTGGTATAATGTAAAAGAATAATTTTTTCACACCAAATCTGTTCATTGTAATCAATAAACCTAAGATTCCGGCAGAATATAGAAGCTGCATCCAGTGTAGTTCTTCGGTGTAAAATATGGCAATTACTAAAATGGCACCAAGATCATCTGCTATAGCAAGTGCGGCTAAAAATATTTTTAAAGAGGCAGGAACACGTTTTCCCAAAAGTGAAATTACTCCCAGTGCAAAAGCGATATCGGTGGCCATTGGAATACCCCATCCATGTACCGTTGGGGTGCCTACATTAAATAAAGCATAAACACTTGCAGGTAAAAGCATTCCGCCAATTGCAGCAAAAATAGGCATGGCGGCCTTTTTAGGGGTTGATAACTCACCCTCAATAATTTCTCTTTTAATTTCTAATCCCACTAGAAGAAAAAATATAGCCATTAGGCCATCATTTATCCAAAGTGATATGGAATAGTCTAATTGGATATTTTGGCTACTAAATCCAATTTGTGTACTTAGGAATGTCTCAAATGCTTCTCCTAAATTAGAGTTTGCGATTGTTAAGGAAATTATGACGCATACAATTAGAATGATACCGCCAATTTGTTCGGATCTAAGGAAATCTTTAAAGGGTTTTAAGTTTATTGCTTTTACCATAGCGACCAAAATACAAAAATAATTCAGACGAGTGGTTTTTGAATATTGAAAACTAATCCTTCTTTTTTCAAATTTGTTTTGTTTTCCATATTCCTTTTTTGATTAGAAAATTTATAAATATTGACTTAAATCACCTTTGCCCTGACGGATAATTTCAAAATCTCCCAAACTGCAATCCACAATAGTAGAGGGCTGATTATCCCCATAACCGCCATCAATTACTAAGTCGACGAGGTCTTCGTATTTTTCATGAATCAACTCTGGGTCAGTTGAATATTCAATAATTTCATCCTCATCATGAATAGATGTAGAGATTATTGGATTTCCTAATAATTGAACAATTGAGCGCGCAATAGAATTGTCGGGCACCCGTATTCCCACCGTTTTTTTATTGGAACTTAGCAATTTCGGGACATTTTTACTCGCATTAAAAATAAATGTGAATGCGCCGGGAAGTGCTTTTTTTAAAATTCTATAGGTCTCATTATCAATAGGTTTAGTATAATCAGAGATATGTCTCAAATCATAGCAAACAA
>JBIHZP010000174.1:0-3647 GCA_044231315.1 Daejeonella sp.
ATTTGTATGGAAATGAAATCTTTGATGCGAAAAAATACGTAAATTTGCCCCCTAAATAAAGCACTCGTTTTTCGGAATCAAATAATATATTCTCCTAAAACGGGTGTCATACAAGCCAAAATTATGTTTAACACGATTGAAGAAGCAATTAACGATATTAAAGAAGGTAAAGTTATTATTGTTGTTGATGATGAAGACAGAGAGAATGAGGGTGATTTCTTAACAGCAGCTTCTAATGCAACGCCGGAAATAATAAATTTTATGGCTACCCATGGTCGTGGGTTGATTTGTGCCCCTTTAACGGTTGATCGTTGTCAAGAACTCCGACTCGATTTAATGGTTGGTAATAATACAGCAGCTTACGAGACTAATTTTACAGTCTCCGTCGACTTAATTGGGCATGGTTGTACCACCGGGATTTCCGCCTCTGACCGCTCAAAAACAATACTCGCTCTAATTAACCCAAATACTAGTCCCGAAGAGCTCGGGCGCCCCGGTCATATTTTCCCATTAATTGCCAAACAAGGTGGTGTACTGCGCAGAGCAGGGCATACCGAAGCGGCGGTTGATTTGGCTGCTTTAGCGGGACTTGAGCCTGCCGGTGTATTGGTTGAAATATTAAAGGAAGATGGTGAAATGGCTCGTTTGCCCGATCTTCTGATCATTGCTAAGCAGTTCGATCTTAAAATTATTTGTATCAAAGATTTAATTTCCTACCGTTTAAAAACAGAGTCTCTTATTAAAAAGGAGGTTTCTGTTAAATTACCTACGCAATGGGGTGATTTTGAAATGGTTGCTTATTCACAAATTACTACTGGCGAACAGCATTTGGCCTTAATTAAGGGCAGTTGGGAAGAGGACGAGCCTGTTTTAGTTAGGGTACATAGCTCATGTATTACTGGTGATATTTTCGGTTCTTGCCGCTGCGATTGTGGTGCTCAGCTTCATAAAGCTATGGAAATGATCGAAAAAGAAGGTAAGGGTGTGATCATCTATATGAATCAGGAAGGGCGTGGTATTGGTTTAATTAACAAATTGCATGCGTATAATCTTCAGGAAAACGGTTTAGATACAGTGGATGCCAACTTACAATTAGGATTCCCAATGGATCAGCGTGACTATGGAATTGGCGCCCAAATGCTTAGAAGCTTGGGCATCAAAAAAATGAGATTAATGTCTAATAATCCAACCAAGCGCTCCGGATTAATTGGCTACGGCTTGGAGGTGGTATCTAATATCCCAATTGAAATAAAGTCGAATATTCACAACGAACTTTACTTGAAAACGAAACGGGATAAGATGGGGCATACGATTATGAAAAATAGCTAATTCGCTTATTTCTTTCTAGTTTTTGGCTCTTCAGGTTTAATGGCATTTATGTCTTGGCTCTGCTTTTGCTTGTCCTGGCTGCGCGCCTCTTTTCGTTTTTCTCCAACTAAAATACCCAGAAGTTCTTTAAAGCTGTCGAAGTCTTTACGGTAAACTAATCCTATGGCACTCACATATTCATTGTAAGCAGAAAGATTACTTAAGAAACTTCTATTATTTAGCTTATTGGATGCACGAAGTACCAAATCACCATTCTTTTTAAGGAGATAGATGGCTTCCACATCACGGGCAATAAGTGAGTTGCCTCCAATTACTGAAAAATCAGAAAATGTACTACCGCTGTTTAGTCGGTTGGTAACACCACCCGTTAATATTAATCGGTCTTTTAAGAAACGAAAAGAGGCGCTTCCTTCATTAAATGATCTAATATTTAGATCCACAAAATTTAGGTTCAATGATTGGGAAAGTATCGTATTCAGCTGATTGAAAAATAGTTCTGATCCTGCACTAATAAAAGTAGATGTTGCAATGCCACCAATACCATTAGCTTGGTCGGCACTACCCGCAAAAGAACGCCTAACAATTAAACTTAAAGCCTGCTGGTTGGTATTGTTTACATCACTAAGGTAGGACTGTAGTTCGTCTTTTATATAAGTGTTAGCCGGGAAATTTATATCGAAAGAAATATTCGGTGTCATTAAAGGGCCACTCAAATTCATAACAGCCTCAGCAGCCACTTTTTGGTTGTCATCACTAGCACGACCGGCAGCTAAATATAAAGGTGCTATGGCTGTCCTGACCTCATATAATGCTTTTAAATTAATGCTTGCTTCAACAGGATTGCCTGTCCAGCGGATAGAACCTCCCTCACTAATTTTAAACAATTTATTGATGAAATCCTGTGCCGTAAACTGAAATTTACCACTGCTGATAAGGTAGTCGCCATACATTTCAAAATCGCCTAAAGAGGTAATTTTTAAATTTAATTCCGACTCACCTCTTCCAGACAATCGACCCAAATCAGTGAAAATATTAACCTCCGAGTTCTCATCTACTTGTAGATTGAAATCCATGGTTAGTCCTTTGAATGAGGTTTCTCTTGGTTTATTTAAGCTGGTATCTGAGGAAATAAAAGTGATGAAATCATTTTTGCTAACCGTTGCGGATGAGTTAAGCGGGATATTGAAAACGGTTCCTGCTTCAGTCTTGGCATTGATATTTATCCGCATATCATTTGTAGGACCATTAAATCTGAAAAGACCAGTCCCATAAGCAACGCCATAATATAGCTGATTATCTTTAGAGGTGGTATTTAATGCCATAAACTTGTTTGCCCTGATATCGATATTGATTGTCGGATTGTTTGGATTGGCCATATCAACTGTGCCATTGGCAATAGCTTCATTGTTTTTAATGTCCTTTAATTTCAGGTTTTTCAGTTTGATGACACTATTCTCAACCTCCACTTGATCATTAATTCTATAGGGTGTCTTTAAGTAATTAACGGTCATTCCGGCATTAATTAGTGTAAGGCTTCCATTTATTTGGGGTTTATTTATTTTTCCGGTAACGCTTAAGTCTGCAGATACCTGACCCTGCATATTTGAAATTAAATGCTTTAATAAAGGCTGAAAAATAACCACCTCATTATTATTCATCATCACCTTCATGTCCAAACTATTCTGATCTGGATTTGCATTATAGGTTCCATCTATTTCTAGGTTTTTTCTGCCTTTGTCCACAATATCTACTTTGATATTGATGAGATTGGTCGCATTATCAACTCCTGCAGTCATATTTAGATCACCAATCGACAGTTTATTGTAGTTGAGGCTATCTATTTTAATTCCTGCCTCTAGTTTAGGGGTCGATTTTAGTGAAGCAAGGCTAGCTTTTCCATTCAAAATACCTCCCAAAGTAATTCCTAAAGGCTTAGTCAATGGATTAATAGACGCGAGCTTAAATTTATTAAATCCGATCAGAAGTTCATCTTCAGGATCTTCAGAAATAATCCCATCAATGGTTAGCATTTGATTGTCCTTAAACAATTCAAATCCCGTAATTTTTGTCCGGCGAAATAAATTGAAGTCCTCATCTTGACCTCTCCCTTCATCAAAGCTAAAGCTTACCTTTTCTTGAATTTTCCAAATCTCCCTGTTTATGAGGATATCGGAGGGTAAAATACTAAGCTTAATTCTTTCTAGCCCCTCCGATTTAAACTCAACTAATGAGTTTAAATCCAATTGGTTGGTCGCATTTTTGTCGGACAATTTGATGTTCAGATTAAGGCTATCGTTTCTCAGGATATTCGCAATATT
>JBIHZP010000175.1:0-3637 GCA_044231315.1 Daejeonella sp.
TTTTCAATCTACCGCGACCTTCATTGCTGGGATTTATCTTTTAGATGGTCACCAATTGGTACTTATAAATTCTATAGCGTCGATTTAAGAGTTAAGGCCTCCATACTTCAGGACCTAAAACTTAGTAAACGCCGTGATGCATACAATAACTTTTAATATGATAGCTGAAATAATTACCATAGGTGACGAAATCCTTATCGGACAGATTGTAGATACCAACTCGGCATGGATGGCTCAAAAATTAAATTTGGCTGGCATCAAGGTTAAACAAATTACATCCATTTCTGATGATAGAAATGATATTTTAAACACCTTACATCAAGCCTCACAAAGAGCAGATATCATCTTAATTACCGGTGGTTTAGGTCCTACGAAAGATGATATCACCAAAAAAACTTTGGCCGAATACTTTCAAACTGGTTTAAGAACCGATTTCGACGCCCTAGAAAATGTAAAACAAATTTTTGCCCGCTACAAAGTTGAAGTTTCTGAAATTAATAAAAAACAAGCTGAAGTACTTGAAAATTGTACTATTCTTCTGAATAAAAATGGAACCGCTCCAGGAATGTGGGTAGAAGAGAAACAAAAAATCTATGTATCTATGCCCGGTGTGCCTTTTGAAATGATGTACATGATGGAGGATCTAGTAATTCCTAAACTCAAGGAAAAATTTAAACTCCCCAATATTTATCATCATACCATATTGACAGCTGGTATTGGCGAATCAATTCTGGCTGAGAAAATATCTTACATTGAAGATTCTCTTCCTGAACACATAAAATTAGCCTATTTGCCTAGATTGGGAATGGTTAGGTTAAGATTAAGTGGTAGCGGACCAGATGCTAATTCTCTGAATACTGAAATTCTAGCTTTTTCTAAGAAGATTATAGATCAAATTAGAGAATATGTAATTATTGAAAGTGATACAGCTCTTGAAAAGGCTATTCTTGATTTTATGCAATCTAAGAAATTAACCTTGACTACCGCCGAAAGTTGCACTGGAGGTTATATCTCTCATTTAATTACTCAACATCCAGGAAGCAGCAAAGTATTCTTAGGAGGAGCTGTTTCTTACTCTAATCAACTTAAGGTAAGCATGCTTGGCGTTTCCGAACAAACACTCCTTGATTTTGGAGCAGTAAGCGAAGAAATAGTTAGAGAAATGGCCACTGGTGCTCAGCATAAATACAATTCCGATTATTCCATCTCTGTTAGTGGAATTGCTGGTCCGGATGGTGGAAGCATCGAAAAACCTGTTGGAACAGTATGGATTGCAGTATCCGGAAAAAGTAAAATATTAACTAAAAAATACACTTTTGGCAATAAAAGGGCACAAAATATTGAAAGAGCTTCAATTAGTGCTTTAACATTACTTTTTAAATTACTGAAAGAGGAGCAGGCTTAATTAAAATTTCTAATTTTGCAAAAGAAAACCAATCGTAAATAAAATCTACTATGTCTTTATACGAATTAGTACTTCCTAAAATGGGTGAAAGTGTTGCTGAAGCTACCATCATAAAATGGGTAAAGCAAGCAGGCGACTCTATCGAAATTGATGAATCTGTATTAGAAATTGCAACTGATAAGGTTGATTCAGAAGTGCCTTCACCTGTATCCGGCAAGCTAGTTAAAGTTCTTTTTAAAGAAGATGATGTGGTTCAAGTTGGTGCGGTAATTGCCTTAATTGAGACCGATTCAAACATTGAAGTTGTAAAGATTAATCCCCAAGAATCAATAAAAGAGAATATTACTGTTCAGGTTGAGGAAGTGGTTCAAGCACCATTCGTTCCTGAGCATGTAGAGCAGAAGTCTCACAATGATTCTAAAGCACTAGATTTCAGCAGCTCCGAACGATTTTATTCTCCTTTGGTTAAAAGTATGGCAGCTCAAGAGGGAATAAGTATTCAGGAATTAAATTCAATTGCTGGAACGGGTTCTGAAGGTCGTGTAACAAAGCAAGACGTGCTTGATTTTATACAAAAAAATAAATCAAATGAAAATCCAGGATCAGCACAACAGATCAATACCACTGTTCCTAAGGAAATAGTATCTCCTAAACCTGTCACTTCTGTATCAGGAGGCGATGAGATCATTGAAATGGATCGTATGCGTAAGCTAATTGCCGATCACATGGTCATGTCTAAGCATACTTCTGCTCATGTAACATCTTTTGTTGAGGCCGATGTTACCAATTTGGTTAAATGGAGAGAACGAGTAAAAAGTAGCTTTGAAAAAAGAGAAGGAGAGAAAATCACCTTTACACCAATCTTTATCGAAGCAGTAGCAAAAGCTATCAAGGATCTACCAATGATTAATATTTCTGTAAATGGAACACAGATTATTAAGAAACGTGATATTAATATCGGAATGGCTGCTGCTCTTCCAAGCGGTAATCTTATTGTACCGGTAATTAAAAATGCAGATCAATTGAACTTATTTGGAATCACAAAAGCAGTAAATGACCTTGCCAATCGTGCCCGCCAATCCAAACTTAAACCCGATGAAACACAAGGAGGTACTTTTACGCTAACCAATGTTGGTACTTTTGGTAATGTAATGGGAACCCCAATAATTAATCAGCCTCAAGTAGCAGTATTAGCTGTTGGAGCCATTAAAAAGAAGCCTGCTGTAATTGAAACTGAACATGGTGATGTGATCGCAATTAGGCATATGATGTTTCTTTCTCTTTCTTATGATCATCGTGTTGTAGATGGTTCATTGGGTGGTTCATTTGTTAGAAGAGTGGCCGACTATCTAGAAAACTGGGACATTAACCGTGATATTTAATTGTATTAATTAGTGCTAATATATTTGCAATAATTAAAAGGGTGAGGAAACTATTTTTGAAATTTCAATCTATTATTTGGAATGATAAGAAAAGAGATTCCGAAAGCCCATATCCTCTTCCTTTCCATTAAACAGGGTCCCAGACGTGCGAAATACATCCCTGAAATGGTCAGAACGAATGAAATGATCCCAAAATTCCTACAAAATAAAACAAGAACGGGCTATGTAGATGTTTATACTAAAATGCTATTAGCTGAAGGTTCACCAATACCCAATATATTTTTGGGAGAAAAAATCACATGAACAAATCCAGCTATGAAAATTGGCAAAAAGCTATATTCCTGCATTTTAAAAAGAAAGGTTAATTAAACATTTCTAAACGATGCTAATTAACCTTTATTAATTCTTATTTTTCAATCAGAGCACTTGCTTCGGCTAAAAATGCACGGTCTCTTAAAATTGAATCCTTCTTTAAAATTAATTCGCTGATTTTAACACCACCGAGTACATAATTTAAATCATTGCTTTTGTGATGTTCATTAAGATATTCGAAATGAATTTCATGAATTAGATTTTCATTTATATATCTAATATACAAGGGTATAACATAATCATTCTGAAGTTTTAATTTAGCTTCCTGATTCATTTTTTTATATTCGTATCGATAATCATATCTTAAGGCGGCCACATCTGACAGTACAGCTGAACCCGTTGGATGACCACCGGCACCTTTACCATAAAACAACTGCTGATCTGCAAAAGCAGCTTTTACTGAAACGGCATTGTACTCATTTTCAACATTATATAAAAAATCGCTCTTTGATACAAGCTTTGGAAGAACGTATAGGGC
>JBIHZP010000176.1:0-3610 GCA_044231315.1 Daejeonella sp.
ACCATGATGGTAATCATTCGATCTTTCCAGCTTTCAATATTGCGTGCACTCATAATAGAAGGCACGGCACAAGCAAAACCACCAATTAAGGGAACAATCGATTTGCCACTAAGTCCCACCTTACGCATGATTTTATCCATCATGAAAGTCACGCGCGACATGTAACCCGTATCTTCCAAAATGGAGATAAAGGCAAATAGAATCGCTATCTGTGGGATGAAAATAATCACGCCACTTAATCCCGCAAGCACGCCATCAATTAAGAGATCTGCAAAAAGTCCCGGAGGTAAAATTTGTGTCGCCTGTTCAGTAAGCCACATGAAGAGACCCTCAATGAGAGTCATAGGATATTCTGACCAAGCAAAAATGGACTGAAATATCAGAAACAGAATGGCAAAAAATATGGCAAAGCCAAATATCTTATGGGTTAATACTTTATCGATTTTATTACTGTAAGTCTCGCCCTTAGGATCAGAATGTATTTTAACCGTATCGAAAAGCACATCGTTGATGGAATTATATCGAGCAATGGTTTCGGCGGCTTGTAGCTTTTGAGAATGAAAATTGTAGGCAGCATTTAGCTCATGGATATGCTTTTTTTGATCCGCGGACAGAAACAGCATACTTTCATACTGATGCGCCATCTGCAGGGCTACATAAGGCTGCTCAACGTAGAAATCCGCTTGGATTTTTTGGATAATTTCAGGCGCCAATGCTTCAACTTCAATGGAAGGCAATTGTAGCGGAATTGCGCTGGCATTTTGAATGGCTTCTTTAAGTCGGTCGATACCCTCCTGCTTACGCGCAGAAATTGGGATAACCTGAACCCCGAGTTTTTTTGCAAGCTCATCAACAGAAATTTCTATTCCCGATTGCTTCGCTAAATCCATCATATTTAGGGCAATGATGATGGGAATATGCAAATCAGCAACCTGTGAAAATAGAAGTAAATTTCTTTTCAAATTCGAGGCATCCGCAACAAATACAATCAGTTCAGGATAATCTGGATTGTTTTTATCAGCAAGCGCATCCATTACAATGCTCTCATCCCTGCTTTTGGGATACATGCTGTAAGTGCCTGGAAGATCTGTTATTTGTACAGAGCGATTATCAGAAAGCTTAAAAAAGCCAATCTTCTTTTCGATTGTAACGCCTGGGAAATTGCCAATCTTTTGATTTAATCCGGTAAGGACATTAAATAGGGTAGATTTTCCGGAGTTGGGGTTACCAACCAATGCAACTTTTAAATCGCCGTCCACAGAGGATTATTGCATAATGATGGTAGAAGCTTCTTTCTTGCGGAGGCTTAATTGGTATCCAGACACGGTAATTGCCATCGGATCACCGAGTGGTGCTAAACGCTCAACAACAATGGACTCGCCTGGTAAACATCCCATTTCCATTAATTTAACAGACATTTCTAAATCCGTAAATTCTTTGATAATGCCTGTTTGCCCTGGTAGAAATTGTGAAAGCTTCATATCCCTGTCTAAATCTTAGACAAAAATAAAGCTTATTTGAATTAATTCCAAATAAGAAAATATTAATTTGACAAAGGGATGTGATTTACCTATTAATCGGCTGATTACTAGGATATTGTGATTTTATAAAGCGGGGACAATCGCAAGATTTTTTAAAAATTCCGCATGAACTCAAACTAATCAAGCAAATAAAGAAAAAAAGGATGAATCTATTTTTCATTGAGTCCATTTCTATGTAAAAAGATATAGCCAAAAATACCCATACCCACGCCAGTCATATCTGCAAAAAGATCCCACCATTCGGCTGAGCGATAGGTAAATACGGAATATTGCAGTACCTCGATAGCGGCCCCAAGAAAAAGGGTAATGAGCAATATTTTTAATATAGTAAGTGCACGATAATTATAACTTCCTTGTTCCTGAATTTTACCATGAAACAAGAGTACCGTTAGAACAAAAAAGAAACCAGTATGTGCTAATTTATCAAAGCCTTCAAAAAATGTAAAACTATCTGGCGAAATATCTGATGAAGGCATTTCACAAATAATTACTACAAAAATGGCCCATAAAATGGACAAATACTGGTATCTTATTGTTTTTAGCATTAAACTCCGATTAGTGATTGATAGTCGGCAGAGCTTAATAAACCAGCCACCTGACTTGCATCAGAAATTTCAATCTTTACCATCCATCCATCACCATAAGGCTCGCTATTCACTAGCTCCGGATTGGCATCTAATTTTTTATTGATTTCAAGAATCTTCCCACTTAGCGGCATAAAAAGATCTGAAACTGTTTTTACAGCTTCAACAGTACCGAAAACATCTTCGCTATTCACTTCTTTACCTAAGGTATTAATATCTACATAAACGATATCGCCCAATTCATGTTGAGCAAATTCAGTAATACCAACGTAGGCATGATTACCTTCAACGCGAATCCATTCGTGATCTTTAGTGTATTTTAATTCTGCAGGAAATTCCATTTTATTGTTTTTTTTAATTTATACAAAAATACTTTATTTGATCAGACTTCCAATTAATTATAGATTTTTGGAGCTGATTGGTAGAAATTGTACCTTCTTTTCACAAATCTAATGCTCTGAACTTA
The DNA here is from genome assembly GCA_044231315.1 of Daejeonella sp. Lineage (GTDB taxonomy): Bacteria > Bacteroidota > Bacteroidia > Sphingobacteriales > Sphingobacteriaceae > Daejeonella. The sequence continues at coordinate 2,592 of JBIHZP010000176.1, forward strand.
TTCTTATAAGTTAAACCTCAAATTAATTCCGAAATTGCTAAACGAGGTATTAAATGTTTGAGAGGTATAAGGCTTGGTGATATTACCATCATAAAATACGCGCATGGTAAAGCGCTGATTTAAAACATAATCCACCGATGGGCGCACGGTAATGTTCTGTGCACCCGATGAAACCTCGGCCTCCTCGATATCGGCACGATAAATTAGCAATTTACGGTCATTAAGCGCAAAGTCGAGCTTGAAGTTCATATCATTATCCAACTTAAGCGATTTAAATAATCCGAAAGGAAAGCGGAACTCTGTGGTTCGATAACCCATTCCAATTACTGCGCCATTTTCATTCTGCTGTGCCAGCTGACCATTTGATAAACTGAAACTCAAAGCCCTTGATTTACGGTACTCCAAGTTCAGGGTCATATTGTTTTTGAGTCGCACATCAACGCCAAGAAGCGGCAAAAACTGCTCAAACAATGTAATTTGGGAGAATTGATAAAAGGGCAGGAAGTTTCCATTGGCATCTCTCACATTTACGCCCCCATTAGCCTCCTGATATCGCACCAAAGAGTTGAAGCCGTTAACCGTATACGTTGAACGATAGGCATGATTTATATCAATGGAGGTAAAAATATCGCTTAGCACAGGAAGTTTATTTAAACCATTATAACTCAAACGCCAATTCGGAATTGGAATTTTAGGGAAGCGGTTTAAAGAAAATGTATTCGCATCTTTTCCGGTATATGCCGACAGGAAGGAGGCAACCAATACATCTTGCGAGTTTTTATTGTAGCCATCGGCAAAGCCAGCTGTTGCACCTGTAGAATTCGGATTTTGAGCTCCAAGTCTTTTTGAAATAATCATTCTATTTTCTTGAAACTGCCTAAATAAAGTAGAAGAATTGGTGATTTTATTCTCTTTGCTAAAGGCGGTCAGCAAGGTAAAATAGGACATGGTATAATCTCCTGTGGTTACGGGACTTAAATTATCGAAGCTATTGCTGGATGGCAAGAATTTGAAATTGG
>JBIHZP010000177.1:0-3603 GCA_044231315.1 Daejeonella sp.
CTTTAGTTGCTTCTATTAAAGACGGTAAAGTAATTCTTACTGACGAAAATGGTGGTGTATCTACTGTTGTTGCTACAGATCTTGGAGCGAGTAACGGAGTTATTCACGTAATTGACTCTGTAGTTTTACCTAAATAATTTTATTTAGCGAAAGCTTTTTTAAAATTAGAAGCCACTGAATTTTTCAGTGGCTTTTTTCGTTTTGGGCTAAAAGCTCAACTAATAAAAAATTGCAAAATGTTCTAATAATAATGAAATAAATGTTTCCAATGGTGATATAATGGAAATTCAGTATAATTTTTAACAACTAAGGAGTTTGTACAAAACATTATGCATATCGTTGAAAAACAAGATTGGCCAGCTTAATTTTTAAAAAAAGCTATGCATAAAATGTGGGCCATTCGCAAAAAAATAGATTGGGGTGGTTCAGAAAAACGTTTCCAGATCTTTTTCATCTATTAAAGGCATTGCTGGGAATGAGTTTGAAACAGCTCATGTTTTGTATTTGCCAAAAGAGAGGTTGGGGCTTAGAAAGAAAAATAACACTCTTTTTCTTCTTAAAATTTCCTGCTGAGTTTAATATAAGATTAAAATTGTAGGTTTTGTTTTCTTACAGACTTTAAATTATCTCTTAGTCTTTTATTTTTAAATACTATATTTTCAGTACTTTAGAAAATTAATTAAACCATAATATAATCTAATTGTATGAGGATAGATTATAGTCTCCGCCTATGAAAAAATTTATACTTCTTAGTTTCCTACTTTTAATTACCTCCAAAATTGCCTTTGCTCAAAGTCAGTTTACAATTACTGTGAAGGGGATTAAGCAGAATGATTCGGTACTTGTAACAGTGCAGAAGAGTGCAGAATTTAAAGATCAAAAATGGGCAAAATACGCCGCTAGCGGTCCTACAAAATTAGATTTTCAGCTTGCTTCAGGAAGTTATGCAATCATAATTGATGCAAAAGGCTATACTTTTCCTTCTGCCAAAACTATTTCAATTCCTAGTCAGACAAGCGCTGAAATTACCTTAACCCCCATGCTAAACACAAACTTTCAGTACAATTGGTCTGATGATGATAGCTATGTGGGACATGCAACCCAAGTATATGTAAATGAGCCAAGTAAGCTAGTCGTTTTAAATTCCTCATTCAGCGTACCCTCCGATTATTCTTCGATTAAATTGAGAAATGAATTTGGAGTCATACTTTCCAACGACCAAGAGTATTGGTCGAGTGAGGATAGTTACAGGCTTTATACAAGTTTAAAGAGTCTGCCGATTCTACCTTTTGGTGAAGGACAAAAAGTTGATTTTGAAAATGGTACGAACGTAAAGTCTGTGTTTTTTTTAACAAAGCAGCAGCTTGCCAAAGATTTATCTATCAAAATGGTCAATGGTATTCAGCATATAACCATAAGCCAATCGGCTTTTACTTATGCTAGTCCCCAGGTTGCCAATTTAGATGGCTTGAAGATGAAATTTTATTCCAAAAGACTTCATCAAGCCATCTTAAACTATTTCACTGATTTTGGAAAAAATACTGAACAAGTCCATAAAATATCTACTGAAAGGTATGGAATAACTTTTATGAAACCCGATCAGCAGACTGAGGATTTAATGGATGAAGAATCTTCAAATTTTCAGGAGTTTTTTAGTGAAGAGAAGATTGCTATTTTATCAATGCTTGAGGAACTGCCTGAAGGTTTTCATAAGCAAGAGGGGCTCAAATACTTTGTTAGGCGTGTTAATGGTCAGACAAACCCCAAATATCCAACAGCGCCTGCCATCGCTTGGACTCATATTAATACCATTGAGTTTATGAGTCTTGCATTTAATCAGGCAGAAATTGGTAATGTACAGAGGCTTATTTTACATGAAAAGGCGCATTTTTTATGGGAATTTACTTTTGAGGAGCAGCTCAGAAAAGATTGGATAAAAGTTGGCGATTGGTTTATTGATCCAACATCAGCATCTGGTTGGTCTACCTCAAACACCACCGAATTTGTAAGTGCTTATGCGCATCAAAAAAATCCGAATGAAGACATGGCAGAGTCTATTGCAAGCTATGTTACTAATCCCGATATTTTACGATCACGATCTATGCGTAAATATGAATTTATTCGTGATCGAATAATGCACGGTACTCGCTATATCGCTCAAATTAGGGAAGATTTAACCTTTATGGTTTATAACCTCTTCCCAGACTATACCTATCCTGGAAAAATTATTGCTTTGACTATCGATGTTAAAGGAAAAAGTGAAGAAGATAAGGAAGTCACCATAACCTTAAAATTAAAGTCAAAGGATCCTAAAGTTGATGGTGGATCACATGGGTATATGCGTTTAGCTTCCACCATTGGAACAATTCATGACATTGCATTTAATCCTAAAAATGGATCTTCTGATTCTATTCTAATTGGCAAAACTACATTTACCAAACATGAAAAAAATGGGTATTGGAATATTGTTTCCCTAAACATATTTGACCCTGTTGGTAATTCACGATTGGAAAACACGTCAACCATTGGTTTTAAACTTTTCATAGAGAACCCATTGGAAGATACTTCACCTCCTAAGTGGCGCGAAGATCTCAATCTGGAGCTTGTGAAAACCAAATTTGCATTGGATGGTCCAAATGTTGTAAATAATTCTGGAATTGAAATGCAGGGGTTAAGGGCTTCCTATAGTTTTTACGATAATAGCCCTATGGTAAGAAGTATTACCAGAATTTATTTCCCAAAGTTAGATAAAGCGGGGGTTCAAATTTATGAACAACAAATACAAGATGTGCCCATTGTTGATGCCGTTAGGAAGTACTCCAATGGATATAATTCAATAAAATACTTTGAAAGCACCTTAGCGATTCCCGAATATTATCCATCCGGCTACTACAGTGTTTCTATGATGAATTCGCAAGATATTGCCAATAATTATACGGATGTATTATTCATGAAAGATACCGCCGATTTTAAAATTCCTATTAGCAAAATTAATAACGGACTTTACAAAGATTTAAGGGATAGTATTTATATAAAAACGGCTTATCCAGATTATATTGCTCCCGAGGTTGATTTAAATAGAATTCGGATTGTGGCGAGCCCTACCAATCCTAAATCTCCTGATGGTGAAACTAAGGTTGATATTGCCGTATTGATAAGAGATTTATCTGATTTTGAAGGGCATGAATCGGGACTTAGAAATATAAATTATGTGTTAAGAGATCCCCTAGGGAAGGAATATTATTATTCCGGACAATCAACTAGTGATACCATTAGCAAATATTTTTGGAGTATAAAACCTGCAAACACATCAGAGTGGAAACCCATTGACCTCAGCTTATTATTACCTAAAGGGTCAGTCCCCGGGAAATGGGGTATTTCTTCCATGCAAACCCTAGATCGTGCTGGAAACTTTAGGAATCACTCCTTTGTGGAACTCATCCGATTCGATATTATTAAATCTGATATAGTTTTAGAAAAGGACCTAAATGCTCAGATTTTAAACAAGTTTATTAATAAAGCTAGTGTAGAATCAATAAGTGCTAGTATAAGTTGTAAACCCTGCCAAGATAAAAAATACGTATACACTGTTTATAGCTTAAT